>JAOACV010000338.1 GCA_026417675.1 Verrucomicrobiia bacterium | reverse complement strand
ACTCTACGCTGACGCGGCTCGGCTCCAATTCCATTTTCACCTTCGACCCGGAGAAGCGTGAACTGAATCTGAAGAGGGGCGTGCTTCTGTTCGACATGCAAAAGGGCCTCGGCGGCGCCCGCATCCGAACCGCCTCCATCACCGCCGCCATCGAGGGGACCGCCGGCATCGTCGCCAACAAAATGGCTCCGCAGGTCATCTGTTTGGCGGGACTGATTCGCATCCTCGGCGATCGCGGCCAGACCTTGGCGTTGCTGCGGCCGGGTGACACGTTCCTCAACGGCAGGGTGTTTGTGGTCGAGCTGCGTGGCCTGCGCGGCGGCAAACTGCTCGCTCGAGGCTTGCCCCACAGCCAAAAGGAATTCGACGATGCCGCCGCTAAACAGCTCGCCGAAATCCAGTCCGGCCAGCTTGTGGGCGTCACCGAACAAGGCCAGGATCTGGACAACACCAAGCTGGGTCAACCCTTCACCAGTGGCATCGAAACTCTGCGCCAGCGCGAGACGCCGCGCCTGATGCTCCCTGCAAGCACTGCAACCACGCCCCCGCATAACACCACCCCACCGGGGAAAATCTCGCCGTAAGCGTCCGCAGCCGGATTCGCGCCGCCGGAATCAGCCGAGCAACCCTTCGGCAAACGCCTTGGCGTCGAAAGGCTGCAAATCGTCCACCTGTTCGCCGACGCCGATGAATTTGACGGGCAGCTTCAATTCGCGGTTGATGGCCACGACGATGCCGCCCTTGGCGGTGCCATCGAGTTTGGTGACGATCAAGCCGCTCAGCCCCACCGCTTGGTGGAACTCGCGCGCCTGGTTCAGGCCGTTCATGCCGGTGCTGGCGTCGAGCACCAGCAACGTCTCGTGCGGCGCATCGGGCCTTTGCTTGCGCAGGACGCGCTGGAGCTTCGCCATTTCCTCCATCAGATTGCGCTTGGTATGCAGCCTTCCGGCGGTGTCCACGAGCAGGTAATCGCAGCCGCGGTTGATGGCGGCGCTGAGGGCGTCGTAGGCAACCGCCGCGGAGTCGGCGCCGTATTGCCCGGCGATGACATCGCAGCCGACCCGCTGCCCCCAAATCTTCAGTTGCTCGATGGCCGCCGCCCGAAAGGTATCCGCCGCAGCCAGCAGGACCGATTGGCCGTCCTGCTTCAGCAGGTGGGCCAGTTTGCCCGCGGACGTCGTCTTGCCGGTGCCATTGACGCCGACCAGCAGCACAACTGTCGGTGGCGGTGTGGCGGATCGCAGAACGCCCGGCTGGCTCGATAACGTTTCGCCGATGATTCGGCGCGCAATGGCGCCCACGTCCGCTTCGCCCGTTTGCGCGCTGGCGGCGCGGACTTCCTCGACAATGCGCAGCGCGGTTTCCACGCCGATGTCGGAGGCAATGAGCGCGGCCTCCAACTCTTCCAGCGACTCCGGATCGAGCCGCGGCGCGCGGGCAACGATGCGCTTGATCTCGCCGACGAGCCGGTCGTGGGTTTTCGCCAAGCCGTCACGAAACTTTTGAAACAAGCCGATCATGGAATTCCTTGAGCCGCTCGACGTGGTTGTAGTCGAGCCGGATGCCGCCAATGAGCACCTCGCCTTTGGCCATGCCGTGGCAATCACTGCCGCCGGTGATGAGGCAGCCCCGCGCGCTCGCCCAGGCGAGATACTTCTCGCATTGATGCGGGCTGTGCCGGCTGTGCCACACCTCGATCCCGTCTAGCCCGTCAGCGAAGAGATGGTCGAGCTGGCCATCCACACTGCTGATGCCCGGATGGGCCAGAATCGCCACGCCGCCGAAACGATGAATCAGCGATGTGGCCTCGGCAACGCCTACGCGCATCTTGGGCACAAACGCGGGCTTGCCCCGGCCGATGTAGCGATGGAAGGCCTCGTCCAAGTGCTGGATGAAACCGCGGTTGAGCATCGCGCGGGCGATGTGCAGGCGGCCCAGCGCGGTGCCGTTGTCGGCCACCGCCGCGAGGTCGGCTTCCTGAAGCTCCACGCCCACTTTGCGCAGCCGGGAGATCATCTCGATGATCCGTTCCGCCCGCGCCTGCTTGAATCGTTCGATCTGGCGCACGAACTCCGGCGCTTCGTGCTGAACCAAGTAACCGAGGATGTGAATCTCGCGCTCGTCGCGGTGCGCTGTCAGTTCGACGCCGGGGATGAATTCGACCTGCGCGTCAGCGCAAAGGCGCGTCATCTCCGCGACGCCGGCGGTGGTGTCGTGGTCGGTCAGCGAGATGCAAGCCAATTCCGCCGCCTTCGCGCGAGCCACGACTTCCATCGCCGTGAACGTGCCATCCGAGTGACGGGTGTGAAGATGCAGGTCCGCCGAGCGCGTCATGACGGTTCGGGTTGCGGTGGCCCGGAGGACGGCTCGCTAGGCGTGTCTGCCGCGGGTTTGACCGTGCGCGCCGGGCGGGGCAGATCTTTGCGGATGCGGTCGAGGATGCCGTTGACGAACTTGCCGCTCTCCTTGGTGCTGAATTTCTTGGCGATCTCGATGGCCTCGTTGATCGAGACCACGGGCGGCACATCGTCCCGATACATCATCTCATAGATTGCCAGCCGCAGGATGTTGCGGTCCACGACGGCGATGCGGTCCAGTTCCCAGTTTTCGGCCACGCGGCGGATCTGCTCGTCCAGAGCCGCGCGCTGCGCCAGGGCGCCGCGGGCCAGCGTCTCGCCGAATTCGCGCACTTCGCTGTCGTAAGCCTGATCCTCCCAAAAGCGACGCAGAGCGTCGTCAAGCGGCTCGTGCGGGTTGAGGTCGCGCAGGTAAAGGATCTGGACCGCGGCTTCGCGGGCTTGTCGGCGGTTTCCCATGGGGTTCAGAGTTCCTTCATCAACCGCGCCATCTCGATGGCCGTCAGGGCCGCCTCGGTGCCGCGGTTGTGCCGCGCGTCGAGGCATCGGGCGTGGGCCTGCTGTTGGTTGTTGAGCAGCAGCACCTCGTGAATGACGGGCAGTTCTTCGCGCAACGCAATCGCGCCGAGCGCGCGTGTGATCTCTGTGCCGATCAGATCCGCGTGCGCCGTCTCGCCGCGGATGATCACGCCCAGCGCGATGAGGGCGTCGTAATGGCCGCTGGAGGCGAGGCGGCTGGCGACGACCGGGATCTCAAAAGCGCCGGGCACGCGCACGATGCGGATGTCGCCCGGTGCCGCGCCCGCCAGCCGCAAGGCGCGGGAGGCGTGTTGCACCAGCGCGTCGGTGTAACGTTGGTTGTATCGGGCGGCGATGATGGCGAACCGCAGACCGTTGGCCGCGAATCGGGGGCGGGTTGTCTTGGCGCGAAGCATGGGGGTATCTCAGAGCGCGTGGCCGAGTTTTTTCTTCTTCGTTTCCAGATAACGGGCGTTGTGCGGCGTGACCTTGCCCCGCAAGGGCAACTGCTCAACCACCTTCAGGCCAAAGCCGTCCAGCCCGATGATTTTCTTCGGATTGTTTGTCAGCAAGCGGATCGTGCGCAGGCCCAGGTCCACGAGAATCTGCGCGCCGATGCCGTATTCGCGCAGGTCGGCCTTGAACCCAAGCCGCTCGTTGGCCTCAACGGTATCGAGACCTTCCTTTTCCTGCAACAGGTAGGCGTGAATCTTGTGGGCTAGCCCGATACCGCGGCCTTCCTGCCGCAAATAGACGATCACACCGCGCCCCTCCCGGGCGATCATCTGCATCGCCTGGCGCAACTGATCGCCGCAGTCGCATCGCAGCGAGGTGAACACATCGCCCGTCAAGCACTCGCTGTGGACGCGGACGAGAACCTTGTCGCACCCGGAGACATCGCCTTTGACCAGGCCGATGTGGCACTGGCCGTCAAGCATGGATTGATACAGATGCAGCGTGAACTCCCCGAACATCGTCGGCAGGGTGATGACGTGTTGTTTGCGAACCAGTTTCTCCCGGCGGCGGCGATACTCGATCAGGTCGCGGATGCTGCACATCCGCAGGCGATGCCGGCGCTTGAACTCCACGAGCTGCGGCAGGCGCGCCATCGTGCCGTTTTCGTTGAGGATTTCGCAGAG
>JAOACV010000337.1 GCA_026417675.1 Verrucomicrobiia bacterium | reverse complement strand
CACCTACACCGCCTTCACTCAACCTACGGCCAACGCCGCCATGCTCGCCCCGGCGCCTGGCAGCACGTTGACCGGCAGTGCGACGACCTTCATCTGGGACACCGGTGTCGGCGTTAGCGGCTACGCCCTCTGGGTCGGCAGTTCGCCCTTGAGCTACGACATCTACCAGGGGATTCAGTCCGGCCAGTCGCGAACGCTGACGTTGCCCACCGACGGACGCACCATCCACGTGACGTTGTGGTCGTGGATCAACGGCTCGTGGCAACCCAACGCCTACTCCTACACCGCTTCTCTCCAATGATGCCGGCACCGGCGCGGCTCAGCCGGGCAGGCACAGTTGCTCGATAAACCGGTCTTCGAATCCGGGGTCCCGATTCAACTCCACCACTTCGAGTCGCTGGCTGACGCGGCGCAGCTCGTCGAGCACGCCGCTGTCCAAGAGCGCCAGATATGCGCCGGCCAGCGAGGTGTTGCCGACCACTTGGACCTGGGATGGAGTGAAGCCAGGCAGAAGCCCGCATGCGACCGCGTTGGCGACATCCACGTGCATTCCAAAACCGCCCGCGAGGTAGAGCCGCTTGATGTCCCGAGGCTCCAGACCCGCGCGATGCAGCAGCGTCAGGATGCCGGACGCAATGGCCGCCTTGGCCGGCAATAACCGCGCGATGTCTGACTCCGTGATCACAATCGGCTGACCCGTTTCGCTGGCGCCCACGCGAAGCGCGACGGCCCCGGCAGTGGTTTTCTCAAATAAATCGCCTGCCGTCACCTCGAAACGCCCCGTTCGCCGAATCAGCCCGACCCGGCGCGCCTCGGCCAGAAAATCCACGTAGGCCGAGCCGCAAATGCCGATGGGCCGCGCGTTGCCGATCACTTCGGCATGGATCGCGAGAGGATCGCCTTGCAGGCGGATGTGGCTGATCGCCCCGTCCCCGGCGCGGATGCCGTTGGCCAGCCCGCAACCCTCGAAGGCGGGGCCGGCGGCCGTCGCGCAGCCGAACAGATGCCCGCCGTGCTTGAGGATGATCTCGCCGTTGGTGCCGGCGTCCACCAGCAGGCTCGGTCCCTCGTCATAAATCAGACCACTGGCAAACGCGCCCGCCATCAGGTCGGCTCCAACATAGGCGGCGGCGCCCGGCAGCAGATGCAACGTCGGCCCCGCGCCGTCCATCCCGCGCAGATTCAGCCGCACCGATTCGGCCGGCATGACGCGATGTTCGAGAAACGCGGGCCTGAATGGCGCCACGCCCATCGGCGAAGGGTCCACGCCCGCCAGCACATGCAGCATCGTGGTGTTGCCGGCCACGGTCACGCAGCGCAACTGCTCCGCCGCCGCGCGCGCCGCTACCAGCGTCTGCGTCAGCAGCGGCAGGATCGTCCGTTGCACGACCGCCTCCTGCAACTCGCGCACCATCGCCGGATCGAGGCACAGGTTCATCCGCGTCACCACGTCGTCCCCGTAATGAATCTGCGCGTTGAAGTCGGTTGCACGGCCCACAATGTTGCCGTCGCTGAGGTCCACCAGCAGCACCGCCACGGTCGTGGTGCCGATGTCAATTGCCGCTCCCAAAGGCTTCGCATCAGCCGTGTCGCTGACCTGTGTGATCAGCCAGTGATCGCCCCGGCACTCGCTGGTCACGCGCACGCGCGGCCGGCCCAGCCAGCGAGCAGATGACGCGGCCACGCGCGGGTCCATGACGATCGGCCGCCGGCGTTTGACCTTGTCGGCCACCGCGCGGCACAACTCGTCAGCGCTGGCGAAACCGTCGGCCAGTTCGATCTGTTGCCAAAGCGGATCGTGCGCGCGCGGCACGTTGACGCGGAACTCGCTGACCACCTGCGCTTCGTAGGCCAGCAGCGACCGCGGCGGAATCCGCAGCCGCACCGTCTCGCCCTCGCCCAACCGGTGCTCGCAACCGCGCACGGAGACCGGCTCCGCGCCGGCGGTGACGCGCCGGCCCGACGGGATGTGAACGAGAGTGCCGCCAAGCAGTTGCACGAGGCAGCCGTCGCACAACCCGCGCTGTCCGCAGCGCGTGTTCAGCGGCTGATGCTCGCGCCGCAGCAACTCCGTAAGCCGCCTGGCCTGCTGGCCATGCGACACCATCAGCGTCTGCGCGCCTTTCGCCGATTCGATTTCGACTCGGATCCGGTCTGGCATGAGGGGTCACATCATACGAGCCGGATGGCCCGTTGCAAGCGGCCCCGGTAGTGGAGGCTCGTCTTTTGACAGGCCCCACATTTTTTCAATCATCGCATAACCGACCGGATCGTAGAGCCGCAACCCGGCTCGATCGAATGGGGCGTAGTCGCACCGGGCGAAGTAGATTGCCGTCAGTTCCGCGAAGTATTCCAGTTGGTTGGCCAGAGCATAGACCCTCGGCCGAATTCGCCCCCGGTCGTCCCGGACGTTCCGATACAAACCCTTGTCCACGGCGTTGCGCCATGCCGCCATGATGTCGGCTTGTTTCTCAGGCCAGTTCTCTTTGTGGTGGGCATGGCCCAGCTCGTGCAGCACCGCCTTCAGCGCCCAGAGGTCCGACAGGCCGGCGTAGTTTTCGGCGCAATGCACCAGGATGCAGCGGGCAAAGCGATCATCGAGGTTCGGCCGAAATATCGGCGCGTTGCGCCCGCAGTATTCCAAGCCGTTGCCCAACCCGCCGCCGCGAGCCTTCGGCCCGTAGAGAACGAACCACTTCAACTCCAACAACGCGGGATGAGCGGGCTTCGGCAACAGCCGAAACGCCTCGTCCACATTCGCCTGCAACCGACTCAGCGCTCTGTTGGCGACGGCGGGCGCTTGGTCCAGCAACTCCTTTTCCACCTCAAACGACCATCGCCCTTTCTTCACCGTTTGAAACTCCCGCCGTGGCTCTTGATAATTGATGACCGGCTTCTCCTTCCGGCCCTCGGAATCCCCGCCCGAAGCCCCGTGGAAGAGCGCAAACCCCATCGTCACGACTGCCGCAACGAGGTTGAGCCGAACGCGACAAGTCAGAAATCCACGCGCGCCGCTCGCCGTTTGACACTTGGCGCCGAAAGTCCGTGAGCAATTCCCAAAAGACATATTTGTCTGTCAACCAGTCGGTTTTCCTGCGCGAGACCGTCTGGACGCGGACCGCGGAAGCCGCACAACCATGCTGCGTTTGCCGTTCGACGGCGGCCCTGTCGGCGCGGTGTGTTGGTGATTGTGCTTCCGATTCACGGGTGAGCCTGCTGACGCTTCGCGGCCACGAACGCGCTGAGGGTTTCGACATTGCGCGCGAACGCGGCGCTGGAGATGAACTGGAAGCCTTCCCGGAATTCCGGCTGTCCCACGAGCCGCTCGCCCGCATAGGTGCTGATCCAGCGGCCTTGCGCATCTAATGACCTGATGATTTGGCGCACCTCCTCGGCGGTAGGTTGCGGCGCGACCACGGGTTCGCCGCGCAACGCCGCCTGATAGGCCTTTTCGATTTCATCAAACCGGGCGCGCTGTTTCCACCCGTAGTGACCCGGCGCGGCGGAATCGTCGTAGGTGAGTTGATAGGATTTGTCCATGTAGAGGGGTTTGTTCGTCTTCAACTCGTAGTAGCGCGCCACGCGACCGTCGGGCAGCAGAGAGCGTTTGAAATACGCCAACGCGCGCGGAATCGGTTCGAGATATTTCTTCTGACCGGTGTGCCGGGCGGTTTTGATGAGTGTCTCCATCACATCCTGCGATTCCCAGCCCGTGATGGCCGGCGGCTCGAACTTGCGCGCCCAGATGGGGAACATCTCGTAGTTGTATTGCTGGCACCATCCCGGCTGCGGGTCCGGCATCTGCGCCAGAATCAAAAAATCGCCCAGCTTCTCCAGCGCCGCGAGATGTTTCTTGTCCCGGTAGGTCTGGTGCGCCACGGTCAAGGTGTCGGAAACGGTTCCAGCCAGGTTGTCATTGAGCGTATAGCACTCCCAATAGTTTTTGACCTTGCCTTCCGTCTTCCAGTCATAGTCCGGGTAGCGCGCTTTCAGCACGGGTTGGGCGGGGACCGGTTCCCGCC
>JAOACV010000336.1 GCA_026417675.1 Verrucomicrobiia bacterium | reverse complement strand
CCCTCAGCCGCAATCCCAGCAGTTCTGCGATGCGCGTGGATGAATAGCCGATGGCAATGAGGCGCAATGCGTCCATTCCGGTATCCGTCAGCGTCTTGAGCAGCCCCACCTTGTCTGTGGGCCATTCGGCAAAGTCGCCTTTGGATACCGCTGAGGCCGCACGGACGCTCAGATAGGTTTGTCCGGCCGCGACCCGGCAGATCGCCTCCACGATTCTGCCGGTGGCCTCTTGCTTCATGATATAACCGTGCGCAGCCGCACGAACCGCGCGCTCCGCGTAAAACGTCTCTTCATGAATGAAAAGCGCAAAAACGGGCATTCGCGGCTGTTGGCGGTGTGGCGCCGTGATCACATCGAAGGCGTAGCCGTTGTTGAGCGACCAGTTCACCACGGCCACGTCCGGCCGGAGTTGCCAGGCCGCGGCGAGCGCGCCCTGCGTGTCCTCCGCCTCGCCGCAGACCTTGAGGTCGGGTTGCTCGTTGATCAATTGCGCAAGCCCCATACGGACGACCGCGTGGTCGTCCACCACCAGCACTTTCTTCAGTCGGCCTCGGGTGTCGAATTGTTCTTCTGCGTTCATGACTGTATCTCGCCAGCTACGGCTTGGGATAAACCGATCTCACGCGGCAACCACAATCAGCGTCCGCCTCCGCCTGCAATCGGTGTGCGCCCCACTCGTGTCTGCAGGTTTTCTCCGACTGCGCACGCAGGGATTTCCCTGCCCTCACTCGTGCCGCCAAATCCGGCATCCGCCAACGTCCAGTGCCGATACCCCGTTCAGCCTGCGCCTATTTTGAGACGATCATTGCGCCATTGGGGCGATGCCGGGCAGACAGGCTTCTCCCGGCTGGATGTGAGCCGGGCTGGGCGCTGGGACGGCTTTGACCGAATTAGACCGACCGGGCTGTGGTCAGAGTTCGCCCATTTGTTGCGCCCAACCGATAGCGCGTTGGAGCAGCTCGCTGCCGGAGCGCAGGTTAAGCTTGCACTTGATGTTGGCCCGATGGGCCTCGACGGTCTTCACACTCAAGTGTAGCTGCTTGGCGATCTGCTGGGAACCGTAGCCCTTGCCGATCAGCGCCAGCACTTCCATCTCGCGGTCGCTGAGCACATCCAGCGCGGAGTGTGCCGACGCACCCGGACGTCCCGTAACCTTGTCCAGAATGCTCGCGGCGGTCTTGTTGCTGACATACACGCCGCCGTCGAGCACGTGGCGGATGGCTTCAAGCACCTTCTCTGACGCTTCACGCTTCATGATGTAGCCGCGCGCTCCTGCGCGCAGGGCGCGCTCGGCGTAAAGCGACTCGTCGTGCATCGAAAGCACCAGCGTCAGCATCTCAGGGAAACGCGCCTTGAAGTCCTTGATCAATTCCAAGCCGCTCTGGTCCTTGAGCGAAATGTCCACCACGGCCAGGTCAGGCTGGCTGGCCTCCGCGGCCGCCATGGCGCCGGGACGGTCTTCGGCTTCGCCGCAGACGACGAGGTCAGCCTGATCATTGATGAGCTGGGTGATGCCTTGCCGCAGCAGCGGATGATCGTCCACAAGCAGAATCCGCTTTTTCGGCTTCTCTCGTTTCCTTTCACTCATCATTCAGTTTCTCCGAGGCCAACGGCGTTTCTGGGCAGCGTGCAACGGACGACCGTGCCGCGGTCTTTGGCGCGCCGCGTCTCGATGCGGGCACCGATCGTGTGGGCGCGATAGTTCATGATCTCCAGACCCATGCCCGTCTTTGGCCTGTGGTCGGGAAGCCCGCAGCCGTCGTCATGCACGGTCAGTGTGATGGTTTTCTCGTCGGACTTCAAGCTGATGGTGATCGTCGTGGCTTTCGCGTGACGCAGGGCGTTCTGCACGGCCTCTTGGGCAATGCGATAAAGGTGGGTGGCCGCCGCCCGGCTTGGGATGGGGACCGGCTGCGGGCAATCGAACTGGCAGGCGAGCTTGCCGACATTGCGCACATGGTCAACCAGTTCCTGCAAGGCGACCATCAAGCCGGTTGGCTCGTCCGACACGGGATGCAGACCCCGCGTCACACGGCGTGTCTGCTCAATGCTGGTATTGATCAAATGGGTGATGCGCGCCGCTTCAGCCGCCTCGTCGGACGAGCGGTCGGCGAGTTTTTGATGGAGACTGCGGCTGAGCAACGAGATGCCAGTCAACTCCTGACATAGCCCGTCGTGCAAGTCCTGGCCGATGCGGCGTTGTTCGCGTTCGCTGATCTCAAGGACCTCCTTCTCCAACCGCTCTCGGTGCGCAATGTCGGTGGTCAGGACGACGGTGCTGACGGCCGCTAGTAGCACGGCAAACAAGCTGCCCACAATGACCACTGTGATGGTGCGGCTGGCCAGCGCCTTGGCGTTTTCGTCCCGTTCAGCCAATAGGGCGTTTTCCAGCTTCTCGATGTCAGCAACCACGGCGCGGAGTTCGTCCATGAGCTTCTTGCCCACTCCCGCCGCTTCTCGAACGGCATCCAAGCCTTCCAGCCGACGGGTTTCCACGGTGACTCTGAGCCGGTCGAGGCGCTTTTGCACAAGCTGATCGAGAACGGCCACACGTTGCTGGATATCGGGACTCAAGACGGTTCTCCTCAGTTCGTTCAGGTCTCTTTCGACGTCCCGGATTGCCGTGCGGTAGAGAGCCAAGTGAATCTCATTCTCGGTGATGACATAGCCGCGCGCTTCGCTCTCCGCGCTTACAACGTCGGCGAGGACCGCTTGCAGCAGATGGTGGATCCGATGAGAGCGGGCAACCTCGGACGCTGACTCGGCAAAACGGATCGTGCTGCGATAGGACACGACACCCATGACCACTAGAATCAAGAGCGCCAGCGCGAAGCCGAAGGCCATTTTCCGACTGAGGCTAATTTCCATTCTCATAGGTCTGGTTGCCGCTTCACAGGCGGCCAAGTATTCCGCAGGACCGCGTTGCGCTGGTCACAATGACCGTCAGCGTAGCGATGCCCGCGCAGAATGCAATCCTCTCCTGGCGCCCGCGCATCGGGGCGCGCCGTTCGGTGAATCTACGACGCCGACAGTTGTAAGGCGCCGATCTTTAATCCGCCAGCGCCTTCAATCCCCTCGTGACGTGGCGTCCGCATCGTTCCGACTAGAAACGAAACCCGGCGCTTTTACACAGGTTCCTGGACTCGCGCGATGGTGCTGGCACGCCCGGTGACGGGGTCCACTTCGATCACGGCCCCCAGTAGCATGACGCGGTCTTTGGCGACTTTGAACTTCTGCGGCATTTGGGTGAGAAACCGGCGGAGGATCGGCTCGATCTCGCGGCCAAGAATGGACTGTTGCGGGCCGGTGAAACCCGTGTCGGTCAGGTAAGCGGTGCCGCCAGGCAGGATTTGTTCGTCGGCGGTCTGGACGTGGGTGTGCGTGCCGATGACCGCGCTGACGCGCCCGTCGAGGAACCGGCCCATCGCGATCTTTTCGCTGGTCGCCTCGGCGTGCATGTCCACGATGATGACGGGTGTCTGTCGGCGCAGTTGCTCGACGAGGATGTCGGCCAGCGCGAACGGGTTGTCCAACGGCGGCATGTAGGTGCGGCCCAGCAGGTTGATGACGGCGATCGGCGGTTTGCCGGGCCGGCTCCAGACGATCCAGCCCTGGCCAGGCGCGCCGGCGGGGTAGTTGGCCGGTCGCAACGCGCGCGGTTCCTTGACGATGTCGGCGACGAACTCCTTCTGGTCCCAGACGTGGTCGCCGTTAGTGATCACATCCACGCCCGCGGCGAGCAGTTCCCGCGCGGTATTCAGCGTGATACCACTGCCGCCGGCCGCGTTCTCGCCGTTGGCGATGACGTAGTCCGCGCCGTGCCGCTCGCAGAGCAGCCGGCAGAGGCCCGCCACCGCCGCGCGGCCCGGTTCGCCAACGACATCACCAATGAAGAGGAGTTTCATGTGATCCGCGATTCGTAATTCGTAACTCGCTATTCGTGACCGGAATTTGCGCCGCCCGCAACCCGAATCACGGATCACGGATGACGCATCACGGACTTACTTCGCATATTCCACCACCCGCGTTTCCC
>JAOACV010000335.1 GCA_026417675.1 Verrucomicrobiia bacterium | reverse complement strand
GGGACGCGCCGTTCGGTGAACGCGCGACCCTCGACGGTTGCCAACCGCCCCGTTCCTTGCCCGCCGACTGTCATCCATTGCCTCTTGCGGGAAGTCAGAGCAGCTTTTCCAACGCGGCCTTGGACCTGGCGAACACTTCCTTGTGCAGGCTGTTGCCGTGGGCGTCCATCGTGACGACGCAGGGGAATTTTTCCACCTCCAGTTCCCAGACCGCTTCGGGGCTGCCGAATTCTTCGAGCAGATAGACGGCGCGGACTTTCTTGACGCACTCGGCTAGCACCTGGGCGGCGCCGCCGACGGCGTGAAGATAGACGCATCCGAACTGTTTGCAGCCGGCGGAGGTCTTGTCGCCCATGCCGCCTTTGCCGATGATGCCGCGCAGGCCGAGTTTCTCGATCACCTCGGCCTGATACGGCTCCTCGCGCGCGCTGGTGGTGGGGCCGGCGGCTTTGCAAACCCATTGGCCGCCCTCCTTCACCATGACCGGGCCGCAGTGATAAAGGACGCCGCCGCGCAGGTCCACCGGCAGGGTCCCCCCGTCGTGCAGATACTTATGGACCGCGTCGCGGCCGGTGTGAATCAAACCGGTGATCTCCACCAAGTCGCCAACCTTGAGCGAACGGATCGTTGTTTCGGGGATGGGTGTCTTGAGTTCCATGGTCGTGGCGCGCATGGCGTATTCTTGGAGAACACGCAACACGCAATACGGATCATTCAGTAAATCCACTTTTCAATCTTCGCCCCGTCCTCGCTGAGCACAACGCCTTGGCGGCGGAACGCCCAGCACATGTAGCTGACGCTGACGAAGAACGACGCGGGCAGGCGGTTGACGGCACAAATCTTGCAGCCCAGCAGCGTCGTGCGTCCGCCGAAGCCCATCGGACCGATGCCGAGCTGGTTGGCGGTGCGGACGATGTCCTCCTCCAGCGCCGCTAGATCCGGATTCGGGTTGCGGTCGTCCAGCAGCCGCAGAAACTGCTCCTTCGAGTAAGCGTAGCCGGTGGCGCGGTCGCCGCCGATGCAGACGCCAAGGACGCCGGGGCTGCAGCCTTTGCCCTGGGCTTGCAACACCGCGTCCATGATCGCGCGCCGGCAGCCTTTGAGGTCGCGATCGGCCCCGATGCGCGAATCGGGCAGCGAATACTGCGCGCCGACGTTCTCGCAACCGCCACCCTTGAGGACCAGCCGCGCGTCCACGCCGCGCTGGCCGCGGTCGGGATGAAAGTGGAACGTCGGCGTGCCGGGGCCGAGGTTGGTGCCGCTGTTCTTGCCGGTGAGCGAGTCCACCGAATTCTGGCGCAGGTAACCGACCTTGGTCGCCTGGACAACCGCCTCGCGCGCAGCCGCCTCGAAGCCGGGCTGGTCGTAGCCGACCGGGCAGCGGACGTAGAACAAAATCGAGCCGGTATCCTGGCAGATCGGCTGGCTCTTGCTGGCGGCCATTTCCATGTTGAGTCGGATGGTCTTCAGCGCAAACTCCGCCGTCGTGTGTTTCTCCTCCTCCTGAAGCGCCCGAATCAACGCGCGGCTGACGTCGTCAGGCATCTCCACGGACGTGCGCCGGATCAGTTCCAGCAGGTTCTCCTTCAAGCTGCTCATGGCGACTGCACTTTCGTGCGCCAGTCGCCGAGATGCAAGCTTCAAGTCGGCGCGATCGGGCTTCGGACTTCCGCACGCGTCGCGTCGTCGCGGTGTTGACTTCTCCGCCGGCTGCTGCATTCTTGCTCGCACAATCATGTCCGATTCGCGCTTGCGCGGCGCACGACAACAATCCAGAAAGGTTGAAATCATGAACGAGCCAACCAGGATCAATCGCAGGAACGCCATCGCCCTGATGGCCGGCGGCGCGGGCGCGCTGGCCGGCGCGGCTCTGGACGCCGCGGCGCAAACCGCCGCGCCCAGGCTCAAGGGCCGCATCCGCCACTCCGTCAGCAAGTGGTGCTACGGGAAAATCCCGCTCGACGACTTCTGCCGCGCCGTGAAGGAGATGGGTATTGAGTCGGTGGAGTTGCTCGGTCAGAAAGAGTGGGAGATCGTCCAGAAACACGGCCTGACCTGCGCGATGTGCAACGGCCCCGCCGGCTGGGGCATCCCCAAGGGTTGGAATCGCGTTGAGCACCACGACAAACTGGTCGAAGCCTACGAGCACTTGATCCCCATCGTCGCCAACGCCGGCCTGCCGAATGTGATTTGCTTCTCCGGCAACCGCGCCGGCCTCGATGACGAGAAGGGGATTGAGAATTGCGTGCTCGGCTTGAAACGGCTGATGAAGCTGGCGGAGGACAAAAAGGTCACGCTGGTGATGGAACTGCTCAACAGCAAGCGCAACCACAAGGACTACCAGTGCGACCATACCGCGTGGGGCGTCGAAGTCTGCAAGCGCGTCGGCTCGGAACGGATGAAGCTGCTCTACGACATCTACCACATGCAGATCATGGAGGGCGACGTCATCGCCACGATCAAGGAGAACCATGCCTACTTCGCCCACTACCACACCGGCGGCAATCCGGGCCGCAACGAGATTGACGACACCCAGGAGTTGAACTATCCCGCCATCTGCCGCGCGATAGCCGACACCGGCTACAAGGGCTTCGTCGGCCAAGAGTTCGTGCCGAAGCGCGACCCGCTCACGTCGTTGCGGCAGGCGATCCAAATTTGCGACGTGTAACGTGAATCAGCGCGGGCCATGGTCGAAATCGAAGATGCGCTTCCCTACGCGATGACCCGTGGACGGCGCTAGAATCGCGTTTGGCGAACGCGATCCGCCGAAGCCGGCCTTCAATGAAAGCCCTCAACGCAGTCTTGTTCGCGCGTGCATTCGCTTGGTCGGTCGGCGCCATCGTTGTCGGCGCGACGTTGACAGCCGCGCAGGAAATCCCGTCGGTGACGGGCTGGCAAATCGCCTCGCCGACGCCGGCGAGCCATCGGGCTTGCGTGGACCTCGCCGCACCGCGCGCCGGCAAAGGCTGCGGCAAGATCGTCGGGACCGCTTCCGAGCGTGGAAGCCGCGGTGGGTTCATCCAAGAGTTCCACGACAAGACCGCGATCAAACCGGGCCGAACATATCGCTACGCGGTGAGCTATCGCACCAGCGCCCCGTTCGCCGGCTCCGGCAGCATCGTGATAGATAGCTATACCGCCGAGGGCGATAAGAGCCGCAAGGAACTGGTCTCGCGGCAACTCGGCGCGACGGCTGAATGGTGGACGGTCTCCGGCGAAGTGGTCGTTCCCGAGCAGGCCATCCGCGTGCGCCTGCTGCTTTTCCTGCGGGGCGCAGGCACGATCTGGTATGACGAGGCCTTCTTCGGCCACGTGGCCGAGGATTCGCCCAACCTGCTAAGGAACGGCGGGCTGGAGCCACCCGGCTCCTACGCCTATGAGCTTGCGCCGGCGAAAGGCAAGGGTCGCGTCAAGCTCATCGCTGACTTCGACAACGCCACGCTCGGCAAGGTCAAGGAAATCGGCACCGACGAGTTCTACGCGCGCGCGTTCCCCGACGGCAAGCCGCGCTCGCCGTTCTTATGGTTCCACTTCCGCGTCGAGGGCGCGGCCGGCCGCGAGGTGACATTTCACATCAACACCGCGCCGTTCTCGCGCGAGAACACCGGCGGTAACGGCACTCGGCTGCCTGTGGCGAGTGACGACGGCGACCACTGGACCGGCATCGAGAACAAGTCGTGGAGCGAGGACGGCACGGTCTTGTCCTTCAAGCATCGCTTCCAACATTCGCCGGCTTGGGTCGCGTCGTTCTTCCCGTTCACCGACGCGCACATCGCGCGGTTCATCGAGCAACACAGGGCCAGCCCGCATTTCAAAACCGGCGCGCTCGGCAAGACCGCGCAAGGCCGCGACTTGCGCCTGCTGACCCTCACCGACCCCGACGTGCCCGAAGCCGGCAAGCGGGTCATCATGTTGATCGCGCTCCAACACGATCTGGAAACCACCGGCGCGATGGCCGTCGAGGGCCTCTGCCGGTTCCTGCTCTCCGGTGATCCGCGGGCCGCCCGGTTGCGACGCGCCTTCGTCTTCTACAT
>JAOACV010000334.1 GCA_026417675.1 Verrucomicrobiia bacterium | reverse complement strand
GGCAGCGTGCGCGGCGCGTCGGAACGGGCAACGAATTCCACCGTGTAAAGTTTTCCCTCCTCCAGCGTCAGTCCGGTCCAGTGCAATTGCGCGTGCCAGTCCACGGCCGGCAGCGTCTTCAGCGAAACGCGCAGGACGCCGTCATGGTCGGCCACGGCCTTGAAGTGTTCGCCGCCCTGGGCGGACCATTTGGCCGGCAAGAGATTCGCACCCAACTCTTCGCGACCGCCCCACGCGGCGAGGAGCCTCTCGTTGGAGCCGTAGCGGGTCTTGAGCCACGCGTTCCACTTCTTGAGGATGTCGTTGCGGTAGTAGTCGGGCAGCGCGGAGACCTTGAGCTGCAGCAGCGTGTTCTCATTGTTGATCTCAACGATGGCCACGCAGGGTTCCTTGGCGTAAGCGGTCTTGGTGTAGGGGTTGACGTGGGTGAGCAGCGCGCGGGCGTAGTCGCGCTGCATGCGAATCATCTGGTCGTTGATCTTGTCGAGGCCCTTGCCGTAGTGGGGGAGCAGATCGCGGCGCTCGCGGTCGCTGAGACCGTCAGGAAAATCCTCGCCCTCCCAATAGTTGCGGGAGACGTGGAGGTTGATGTTGGCGTAGATGCCGTGCTTCTTGAGCGCGGCGATGAAGTAGTCCAGTCGGTCGAGTTGGTCGGGATCGAACTCGTTTTTCTTCGGCGCGCCGGCCTTCCAGATGCCGCGCGGGGCGGACTGGTTGTCCATGTGATGGAAGCGGACGCAGTTGATGCCGATGCTGGCCAGCCGCGCGGCGAGCCGGTCGGCGGTGTCGTGGTCGGGAAAACAACTGCCAAAAGTGAAGTTGGTGGCGAGGAACTTGATGCGCCGGCCGCGGCCGTCCACGAAATGGCCGTCGTGGCAGCGGACAAAGCCGTGTTTGCCCGCGGGCGCGTCGTTGAGCCAAGCCATGTCGGCGATGCCGCGATTCGGCTCCAAGCCGGGCATGGTGAACGGGAACATTTCCCCGGCGTTGAGAACGGCTCCCGCGACACAGAGCGATAACAGAGTGGCGTATGGTTTCATGGTTTGGAATCGTGACCGGTGGCGGGAGACAAGCGCCAACCGACGGCAGCCAAGGGCGTCACATCTCCCGATGGACTTGTTGCAACATCCGTTTCTCCCTCGATGGGGGCATGACGCGGAGAACGTCTGGCAGCACGGCGCGGGCGACATCGCGCCGGCGGCGAATCTGGTCATAGATTTCCGCAGCGAGGCGGTTGTCGTAACGGACGAAATGAGCTTCGCAGAATCGGATGATCAGCCGGCGCATCGTGAGCGCCGTTTCGGCGTCCACGCTCGGCGGCGGTGGCAGGGCCAGGATGGTTTCGCGTGGCAACGGGATGGCCGGTTCGGCCCCCGCTTCGGCCTGACGCAATGCGGGCGTCAGGCCGGGCATGTCGGCGGCGAGGGCGGCAGGAATCTTGCCAGCGAAGAGGAAGCGGTTTTCGCCGACGCGCGCGATCCAGCATGCCACCCGTTTGCGCCGGCCTGTGTCGCGCTGGGTGTAATTCATGCCAAAACTCACCACGGCCGAGTGGCGCTCCGGAATCATGGAGAAACTGATGTTCTCGGCATCCGCGCCCGGCTGGCGGGCCAGGCCGTCCTGATACAGCAGCCATCGCTCGATCATCTCCGCCACGCGCTCGGCAATGCCATCAAAATCCGGCCGCTCAAAGCGCAACACATGGTTTGTGCCGGCACCCGGAAACGGCTCGCGCCATCGGGTCGCCGCCTCGTCGGGTCGGATGTCCGCTGCCGCTGATTCCGGGTCACCCGTGCCGCCAGAGAGCAACGTCGGCATCGCATACAGGAATGCCTCGATCACCGTGGCGCGCGGCGGCGTGACGGTCTTGCCGCTCCAGAGCTGTTTGGCGAGCGCCTGCGCCAGTTCGCGCCATTATTAGAGACGCAGCTTTACAGGTCAGCCGGCCTCCACCAGTCGCACCACAGCGCGCGGAGCGACCGGCAACGGAGCTGCAGGCGGCGGAGGCGACGGCGGGGCAGGCGCAGACAGAGGTTCGGGCGTGGCGGCCGGCACGGAAGGATGCAACGGCTCCAGCTCCAGAATGGATGGGAGCTTGACCGCACCGCCCGGCACGGCAGGCACTGCGCCGGGTTCTGACACCACGGGTGTGATCGTTGGAAAATCAAAGTCCAACGCCGGCACAATGCCGCTTGGCGCAGGCGTCTTGCGGGCGGCGGGTGCCAATGCCGGCGCGACGGCCGGCGGCATCACCGGCTCCACGGGCATTGGTGGCGGCGGAGGAGTGGGCGGAGATGGCGGTGCGATCGCTTCCGGGGACGGTGAAGATGCCGCGGGCGGTTCGACGGGCTGGAGCGCAACGGGTGCGGGCACCGGCGGCGCTGCGGGCACCGACATCGCAGACGCCAAGGCGGTCATTTCCGCTGGCAGGGCCGGGACCGGTGGCGGAGGTGTCGCAGGCGGAAGAAGAGGACCCGGCGGAGGCGGCGGGGCCGCAGCGCGGGGCGGAGGCGGAGGCGCCAGCAGTTGAATCCAATCCAGCGTCAGGGCCGGCGCTGCCGCGAACGCGCGCGGCCCCGGCAGATGCGACAACGGCGGCCGCACGCGCGGCGGTGGGACGGGGGCGTGGAGGTTGGGCGGCGGTGCGGGTGCTTCAGATGCCGGTGGGATGATTGGCGCCGGTTTCGGAACGCGCGGGGGCGGGGGCGGCGCGGGCGGCGGGGGCACGCGTGGCGGCGCGGTGGGCGCTCGAAGCACCGGCAACGGCTGCGGGGCCGTCTCAACTTCGGGCATCTTCGGCGCGGCAGGCTCAACCAGCGGCGGCACGGCGGGTTTGGCCAAAGGCGCTTCGGACGGTGTTACCGCAACCGGTTCTTCGTGCGCCAGAAACTCGTCCGCGCGCGACTCCGCCGTCAGCGTTTCCTGTGCGGCGGGCGTGGGAGTGGCCGCAGTTTTCTCCTCAGCAGCAGGCGGCACCTGTTCGTCAGGGGGCACCGTGGAATGCGCGGGGATGATGACTTCCCGACCACAACCGGGACAGGGCACACCCAGCCCGATGCCTTCGGCGTCCACCACGAGGCGCTGGTCACAATGGATGCACTTGAAATAGATGTCCACGTCTCACCCAAAGACTAAAGGCGAAAGAGGAAACACGAAAGACCAAAAATTTCTTGCTGGCATCATCCGTCGGCGGTGCCGCGCCCTGCCGGCAGGCATTTGCCACCTTACCGCGCGGAAGGCGTCGAACCGATCCGGTCACGAAAAAACTCGATCGTCAGCCGCAGTCCTTCCTCCAACCCAACTTTCGGCTCCCAGCCGAGCAACTGTCTGGCGCGTGTGATGTCGGGCCGGCGCTGTTTCGGGTCGTCTTGTGGCAACGGCTCATAGACCAGCCGCGATGGCGAGCCCGTAATCTTGATAATCAACTCGGCAAACTCCTTCACCGTCAACTCGGTCGGGTTGCCGAGGTTGACCGGCTCGTGGAAATCCACGCGCGACAGCCTCCAGATGCCCTCGATGAGGTCGCTGACGTAGCAGAAGCTACGCGTCTGTTTGCCCTCGCCAAACACCGTCAGCGGTTCGCCGCGCAACGCCTGGCTGACGAACGCCGGCACGACGCGCCCGTCGCGCAGCCGCATTCGCGGACCGTAGGTGTTGAAGATGCGGGCGATGTGGGTGTTGACCTTGTCCTCGCGCAGGTAAGCCATGGTGATCGCCTCGGCGAACCGCTTCGCCTCGTCGTAGCAGCCGCGCGGGCCGATGGTGTTGACGTGGCCCCAGTAGCTCTCCGGCTGCGGATGCACCTGGGGATCGCCGTACACCTCTGAGGTGGAGGCCAGCAGGAACCGCGCGCTTTTGGCCAACGCCAGGCCCAACGTGTTGTGGGTTCCCAGCGAACCGACCTTCAGAATCTGGATGCGGATGCGATCGAAGTCAACCGGGCTGGCCGGCGACGCCAGGTGCATCACCGCGTCCAGGTGTCCGGGCACGTAGATGTAATTGGTGACATCGTGACGGATAAACTTGAAACGCTCATGGCC
>JAOACV010000333.1 GCA_026417675.1 Verrucomicrobiia bacterium | reverse complement strand
AGATGTGTATAAGAGACAGGGGGATACGCTTCCACCGCCTTTCGCTGCCAATCCTCCCCGTAGCCCGTGGCAGCGAACCATATGGCGCCTAGGGCGACAATCCAACGCTGATGCAACCGAAACTTCATGGCTATTTCCTACCCGCGTTTTCCGGTTTTGTCTAGGGGCCAGTCGGGGCTGGCCGCGGCAACTTCAGTCATTCAGGTGGCTCGCGTTCTCCGAACGCGAGCCTGCAGTTTCGCAGGGATTATCGCGTTCAGAGAACGCAATCCACCTCGGTAAGCGGCTCTTAACCCGGTCCCATCCGTTGCGCCAGACGGCGGCTGGGATGCTGCTTTTGGCGTCCGTGCGCAAAGACCGCGGTCCACTCGGCCAGCCGCCGGCCAAGGATGCGACACGCCTCCCGGCTGTCTTCGCTGCGCGGCTCGCGCGCGGTCACGGCGCCGTAGTGCAGCGTCATCATCTTGCCCGCGTAATCAGTGACACCAAAAACCAGGAAGCCGAAGTTGATCAACACCGTCAGCAGCGATTGGCAGGCCAGTTCTATGCCGCCGCCCCAACCGCCCGCCGACGAGAACGCACAGGCGATTTTGCCGTCGAGTCTCATCCAATGCGGCCCCATCGTTTCATCCCAGAACCGTTTCATTCTCCACGAGAGCAGGCCCATGTTGGTCGGACTTCCCACGGCCAGCCCGTCGCACCAGAAGACGTCGGCAGGTTTGGCCTTCGCGATGGAACGGACGCGCACGACGGTGCCGGGCACGCGCCCCGCCCCCTCGGCCACTAGCCGGGCCATCTTCCCGGTGTTGCCCGTCGCGGTGTCGTAGAGAACCAGAATCTTGTTTTTCGTCTTGGAGGCCATGCCGCTGAGAATGGCCGAAAGCGTGCCGGTGTCAAGCGTCGGCGAAAAAAGTCTGGATTCGCGCGGGGCGCTCGCGGATGATGCGCGGCCGAATGGAACAGGACTGTCCGGCGCGCTGTCGTGGCGCGAGCAGCGGGCAGGCCGAGCCGAAACAACGTGAACCCAAGAAACCAGAGTCCTTGTATGTCCAACGAAACCTTCTCTCGTCGTGAATTCCTGCGGAACACCTCCGCCGTGGCGGCAACGGCCGCGGTGAGCTTCCCATCCATCCTCCACGCGCAGGCCAAGCAACCGTTCAAGGCGGCCATCCTCGGCTGCGGCGGCCGCGGCCGGGGCGCGGGCGGCAATTTCCTCGAAGCGGCCAAGATCGTCGGCGTGGACGCCGAAATCGTGGCGCTGGCCGACATCTTCCCCGATCCGGTGGACAAGGCGGTCAAACAGTTCAAGCTGCCGCCGGAGAAATGCTTCACCGGCTTCGACGCCTACAAAAAGGCGTTGGAGGTTCCCGGCGTCAACTACGCCATCATCGCCACTCCGCCGGGCTTCCGGCCCGCCTTTTTCAAAGCCTGCATCGAGGCGGGCAAGCATGTGTTCATGGAAAAGCCGGTCGCCGTGGACGGCCCCGGTTGCCGCATCATGTATGCCGCCGGCCAGCTTGCCCAGCAGAAGGGCCTCAAGGTCGCGGCCGGCACCCAGCGCCGGCATCAAGCCGGTTACATCGAGACTATCAAACGCATCCAAGACGGCGCCATCGGCGACATCGTCACGCTGCGCGCCTACTGGGTCAACGGCGGCCCCATCTGGCACCGCGGCGACAAAGGCCAGAGCGATTTGGAGAAGCAGATCGCCAACTGGTATCACTACATCTGGCTCTGCGGCGACCACATCTGCGAGCAGCACGTCCACAACATAGACGTGTGCAACTGGATCATGAACGACCATCCTGTGAAGGCATGGGGCCAAGGCTCGCGCCAGCAACTCGACGATCCGCGCTTCGGCGGTCCGAAGTCCGGGGAAATCTGGGACAACTTCGACGTCGAGTTCGAGTATGCCAACGGCGTCCGCATGTTCAGCTACTGCGGCCAGATCAAGCGAAAGTGGTCTTCCGTCAGCGAGGCCGTTCACGGCACCAAAGGCACCTCCAATCCGAGCGGCACCATCAAGGCCGATGGCAAGGAGTGGAAGTCCACACTCAGGCTCGAAAGCAACAATCCGTATGTCCAGGAGCACGTCGCCCTGATGAAAGCCATCCTGAACAACACGGAACTCAACGAAACCAAGAACGTCACCGACAGCACGCTGACGGCCATCATGGGCCGCGAGGCGGCCTACAGCGGCAGCGCGGTGGAGTGGGACGCCATCCTGAACTCGAAGTTCTGTTACGGGCCGGAGCTGGTGTATGAAGACCCCTCCAAGATGACGTGGGGGCCATTCCGCACGCTCAAGCCGCCGATGCCGAGCATGCACGACATCCTCAAGGATCCGCCGGTCATCGCAAGCGTTTGAGAGGCCGTTTGCCACGCAAGTCGAAAAGGCGCGGGTGGTGACACCCGCGCCTTTTCCTCGCCAGGCGCGGATTTGGCACTTCAACGGGCTGGGGCTTCGCCGATGATCTCAAAGCGGCGCAGGACCGCGTCTTGTTTTTCAAGGTTGTCGAAGAACTGATCGCGCGTGACGCCCGCGAGATACTGGCGGATGGCCTTGGCGGAATCGAGCATGTCCCGCAGCAGGCCCGTTTGCGTGTCATCGAGCATACACGGTTATGGGCGCGGCGAGGATGGCGCGCCGACGGTAAGGATTGCGGCTGCGCTCGATGGCGCGGCGGCTGACGAGGTCCACGCGGCGCCCAATTCGTTCTTCAAGGGCCTCTTTCAAATCGCCCATTTCGAAAAGACCGACGCGCGCCTCCGTTTCAAACTCGACTAACAGGTCCACGTCGCTCTCGCCGCGCGCGCGACCTTCAACCTGCGAGCCAAACAACTGAACGCGCGCGACCGGCCAGCCCGCGCACACCGCCGCAACAGCCGCGCGCAACGCATCGAGTGAAATCGGCTCTGAGGTCGTTGGTTTCACGTGTTCTTAAATAGCCGAAAACGGCGCGTGACTCAACGGCTGGAATGAGGAAAGGTTTGTTCGCGTAACTCGGCCGGGCGATCTGGTCGCGGAACACGGCTTGGCAATGCGGCTTTGCACGAGTAGAAATGGCGCCGTGAAACCGCCCGCGTCAAATGATTGGTTGCTGCCCGCCGTGTCCATGATTCACTTGCTGGTTGCATCTGCCGTCTTCGCCGTCCCGAGCCAAGCCACTGCGGTGACAACCTCCCGCCCCAACATCCTCTGGATCACCGCCGAAGACATCTCGCCGAACCTCGGTTGCTACGGCGACACGTATGCGACCACGCCGAACCTCGACCGGCTTGCGGGGGAGGGCGTGCGCTATACGCGGGCGTTTGCCAGCGCCCCGGTTTGCGCGCCGGCGCGGTCGTGCCTCATCACGGGGATGTATGCGACCTCGCTCGGCACGCAGCGGCTGCGCTCGCAGTTCCCCATCCCGGACGCGTTCAAGGGATTTCCGACATGGCTGCGCGCCGCGGGCTATTATTGCTCCAACAACGTCAAGACCGACTACAACACAGCCAACGAACAGGCGATCATCGCGGCGTCGTGGGACGAATGCAGCGCCCAGGCGCACTGGCGCCGGCGCAAACCCGGCCAGCCGTTCTTCAGCGTGTTCAACATCATGACCACGCACCAGTCGCGCACCAGCGTGTGGCCGTTCGAGCAGTTCGAGCGGATGATCGCCAAGGAACTGAAGCCGGAGGAGCGCCACGATCCCTCCAAGGCGCCGCTGCCGCCGTATTACCCCGACACGCCCGCGGCGCGGCGCGCCTGGGCGCGCTATCACGACTGCATCACCGCGATGGACAAGGAAGTGGGGCGCATCCTCGGCGAGCTGGCCGGTGACGGGCTGGCTGACGACACCATCGTGTTCTTCTACGGCGACAATGGCATGGGCATGCCGCGCGGCAAACGCACGCTCTACGACACCGGCCTGCACGAACCGTTGATCATCCGGTTTCCGGCGAAGTTCCGGCGGTTCGCGCCCGCTGCGCCGGGGCGGCGCCTGTCTCTTATACACAT
>JAOACV010000332.1:3824-4080 GCA_026417675.1 Verrucomicrobiia bacterium | reverse complement strand
GGCCTGCCCATCCCGAAGCATGTCGAGGGTGTGAGCATTCGCAAACTGCTCGCCGACCCATCCGCGCCGTGGGACAAGCCCGCCATCACCACCTGGCTCTACAACAACCACGCCGTCCGCAACGAGGACTGGCGCTACATCCGCTACGCCGACGGCAGCGAGGAACTTTACCACAACGCTGTGGACCCGCTGGAGTGGACCAACCTCGCCAACAAACCCGAATACGCCGAACAGAAAGCCGCGATGGCCCAATGGC
>JAOACV010000332.1:0-3814 GCA_026417675.1 Verrucomicrobiia bacterium | reverse complement strand
GGATGAAGGACCCCAATCGAATGGTGAGAAAGGCACAGAAAAAGAGAATCTCAAAATGAAATACGTCATGCGGGCCATCGGTCTGGTCGCCGCTTCTATTTGCCGCTCGCGGGATTGTTTGGCTCAAACGCCGGCAACGATTTTCGCCACGCAAGCGCCCGTTCACTCAACTGGTTCGTGATGGCAGGCTCGCGTCCGGCGAGATTGTTTGTCTCCTTCGGGTCCGCGCCGAGGTCGTAGAGTTCCGCGCCGGTGCCGTCGGCGTTGACCAGCAGTTTCCAACGGCCCTCGCGAAGAGCAACGTTCGGGCTGCGGTCGGCGCGCCGGGGATAGCGGAAGAACTTTTCATTGCGACCGTATTCCCAGAGCAACGGCTTGCCACGCGTCGCCGGACGGCCGAGCAACGCGCCGCTGAGGTCCTCTCCGTCAAACGTCGCGCCGGGTGGCAACGCCGCGCCTGCCAGCGCGCACAGGCTCGGAAACAAGTCCACCGCGCCGATCGCCGTCTGCCCGTCCACGCGGCCCGCGGGCGCACGGCCGGGCCAGCGGACCAGGAACGGCACGCGGAGGCCGCCCTCGTAGAGGCTGAGCTTGCTGCCGCGCAGTCCGGCCGAACGCGCCCCGTTGAATGTCGGCAGCGGGCCGTTGTCGCTCGTGAAGATGACCAGCGTTTCCTTCTCGATCCCCAAGGCGCGCAAACCGTCGATCAACCGGCCCATCTGGCGGTCGAACTCGACCAGCACGGCGCACAGGTTCTCCGGCGTTTCGTCTTTGGATGCGCGCGGACCAGGCACCCACGGTGTGTGTGGGTCATCGGGCCAGAGATTGACGAAGCACGGCCGGCCCTTGCGGCGCCGGAGGAAATCGAGCGTCTTCTCGACGAAGAAAGCCATGCGTTCCCATCGTTTCACCTTGTCCTTGTCCGACCAGATCCAGTTCGTCGCCGTGATGTCGGGATGCGGCTGCGGGCTTTCCCAAGTGCCGACGTGCTCATCGTAACCGTAGGCCGCGAACGGCGGCGCGTCGGTCACGTCGCGTCCGCCGCCGAGGTGCCATTTGCCAATATGCGCCGTGGCGTAGCCCGCCGCCTGTAGCGCGCGCGGCAACGACGGCGCCTTGGGGTCGAGAAAATCGGCTTGTTCGCAGCCGCGGTTGCCCGCGCGCGTCTGGAGGTAGCTCGTCATGCGCCAGCGCGCCGGAAACATGCCGGTGATGATGCCCGCTCGCGACGGAGAACAGATCGGTGAGGCACTGTAGTATTGCGTGAACCGGACGCCTTCGCGCGCCATGCGGTCGAGGCGCGGCGTCTTCNCCAGCGTGCCGCCGTAACAGCCCAGGTCGCCGATGCCCAAATCGTCCGCAAGAACAAGGATGATGTGCGGGCGGGGNGCGGCGGTCTCGTCGGCATGAGCCACAACAGTCAGTGTGAGGAACGCAGCAAGAACGAACAGATGGGGGCGGTTCAGGTTCATGCCGGCCGAAGAATTCCCGATTCGACCTTCGCCCGCAAGTCCGATGAGCGCGAATCGGGAAACGCGTGGCGGCCGGCCCGCCTCTGGAAGCCCGCGGCGAGCTACGCGTCGAATCGCACCGCCACCGTCTCGCCAATGTCGGCGACGGCATAGTGGCCTTGGGTAATGGGGCCGGGATTGACAACGCGGGAGCAGCCGAGGCGATCCTCGCCGCGCGATTCGTGGATATGGCCGCAGAGCACCAGATCGGGCTGCGCCCGCTCGATGAAGTCGCGCACGGCGCGGCTGCCGACGTGCAACCCGCAGAAGATGCGGTCGCATGCGGTGTTTGCCGGCGGCACGTGCGGACAGAAAACCTTGATGCGGCAGTCCTTGACCGCGGCGAAGCCCGTTTCAATCCGCGCGGCCATCTCTTCCTCGGTGATCTCGTAGGGAGTGCGCAAGGGCGATTTTGGCCCGGCGGACACGCCGAAGAAACCGACGCCGCCGAGCACGACGCCGCGCGCGTCCAGTGAGACGCCGAGATCGGCCAGGCGCGCGTCAATCGCGGCCGAGTCCATGTTGCCCGCCACCGCGAACAACCGCGCGGCAGACGATTGCCATCCGGCGATCGCTCGCGCGACGTCGTCAGCCGACCCCTTGGTGGTGATATCGCCGCCGATGATCAGCACGTCCACCGCGCCGATGCGACCCAGCGCGCGGGTCACAGCGGCGAAGTCACCGTGCACGTCAACAACGTAAGCGACCCTCATAACTCGATCCGACCTTCTTTTTTTGCACCGTAGCGGCTCTCGACCGCCGCAAAAACAGCGCGGTTCCGAACTCGAAATCGGCTATAACACGGCCAAGCGCCGCAGGCGAGAGCGATTTCACACGCGCCGCAATAGCGGCTGGGACGGTTGGGGCAATGCGAGATGGACACGTTGCGCTGGCGGTTGTTTTGGGCGCGCGGCGCAAGGGCTTTGGTGGCGGGATATTCTGGTCCAACTGGCGGTGCCGCTCAACGGCCATGCAGTTGGCTTGCGGCAAGCGTAAGCCCATGAAACCGGGTCGAGATCAAACGCCCGAAACCGCGTGAAAACCGCTTGCAACGGAAGCGTTCCGGCTAAGATGATTGTTCCATGAGGCGTTTTTCTTTGTTGCTTGCCATCGCGGGGTTGCCGTCTGCTGTCTGCGCCGCGACGTCGCCGGTGGTGTATGCGCCGGATGTGGTCGGCGTGGAACGGATGTTCATGGTCGCGCTGAAGGTGGCGACCGACGCGCCGGAGGTGACCGTGACCGTGCCGGACAGCGTGACGATGTTCGATCGTCAACGACCGCCGTTCCGCGAAGAGGCGCGCCGGTTCTACTTCCGCGCGTTGAAAGCGACGCCACGCGCGGAAATCCGGTTCGCGACGGCCGGCGGCACGATCACTGTGCCGGTGGAGATCTGGTCGTTTGAGGACCTGCGGAAGTTTCGCACGCTGAAGGGCGTGCAACTGCCGCGCCGCTGGCCTTTGGGCAAAGCGTTGCCGGAGTTGAAGGAGAAACAGATTTTTCCGACCGGCGCGGAGGGCAAGGTCGGCCAGGGCAGGGGCGGCTACCTGAGCATGTCCGACGAGCGCATCTGGGCGATGCAACCCGATAGCACCATTCCGCGCTGGCACTGGGTCAACATCCAGCACGGCTGCCCGATCCACGGCAAGGACGTTTACGCCAAGCGCGCCTACTACCCGTGGCAGTTGGACCCTTCGACGCCGTGGCGATGGAAGATCAAGTGCCCCGTCGGCGGCGAAGAATATCCGTCGAACGACTTCGCCAACGGCGACATGACCCGCGGCGAGTTTCCCGACGACGGCATCGGCGGCGGCTGTGTGCGCGATGGCAAACACTACGGGTTCATCGCGGAGCTGTCGCAGTATTACTGCCGCCGGATGATGACGGTGGCACCGGATTGCGCGAACGGCTACGTGCGCACCGGCGATGTCCGCTACGTCCACAAGGCGCTGGTGGCGCTCTGCCGGCTGGCGGTGGAGTTCAGTTACCTCGCGACGATGACACAGCATCGGCATCGCAACACCGTGCGACAGGTCGAGCGGTTCGGGCCAGGACGGTTTGACGAAGGCCCCGGGAGGATTCACGACCTATCCCATCGAACTGCCCGGCCAGCAAATCGCTCACGCGCTGGCCTACGACCAAATCTTCCCCGCGATCGGGAAGGATCCCGACATCATCCCGTTCCTGCGAAACAAGGGCTTTGACGTGAAGACCCACGAGGATGGGCGACGGTTCATCGAGGAAACCCTCTTCGCCGTCTGGATGCAGGGCGCGATGGATGGTGCGACCGCCTCCAACGAGCCGCA
>JAOACV010000331.1 GCA_026417675.1 Verrucomicrobiia bacterium | reverse complement strand
GCGGTCACCTGGTCGTTCCGTCCGGTGACAAGTTTGCCGCCGAAATCGTGGTTACCGCCGACAAGCATCAACGGCGCCTGCAACGGCTGGAGAAGTTTTTGCGCCATCGCAAAGTCCTCCGCCGAGCCGTTGTCGGTGAGGTCGCCAGCGTGGAGGACAAAGTCCACGCGCTCCTTGTTGATCGCCGCGACGGCGCGCGCGAGTCGCTGTTGGTAGAGCGCCGCTTTGTCGCCGGCGCCGCAGGTGATGTGGGTGTCCGCCACGAGCGCGAATCGAGTCAGTTTCATCGGTTGTCTGGGTCCGGAGACTGTCGCGCAGGATCAGCATTCTGGCAATGGCGGACGAAGGACCGCCCCACACGCGCGGCCTCCTGACGGCGGCCATCCGTGCGCCCTGAAAGGGCGCCAACGTCGCGGATAAGCGGCTGGCCGTCTCTACGCGCGCCCGTCACGCGCCCAGCTTCTTCTTTAACTCGGTCAGCAGCCGGATCGCATGGCCGATCTCCGCTTTTTGGCGCTCCGGCTCCTGCGCGATCTCGCGTTCAATGGTCAGCGGGCCGGTGTAGCCGAACGAGTCAAGCGTCCGCAGGTATTGCTCCATGCCGACGTCGCCTTGACCGAGCGGCACTTCCTGGCCCCATTCCTTGCCGGGGTGGGCGGCCCACTTGGCGTCCTTGCAGTGAACGCTGCGCACATAGCGGCCGACCTTCTTCAACGACTCGATGGGATTGCCGGTGCCGTAGAGGATGAGGTTGGCCGGGTCGAAGTTGATGAACAGATTGTCGCGGCCGACATCCTGGATAAACCTCAGCAGCGCCTCCGCAGGCTCCTGGCCGGTCTCCAAATGCAGGTTTTGCCCGTTGCGCTTGGCGTGATCGCAAATGTCTCGCGTGACCTTCACGACCTCGATGTAGTTCGGGTCCTGGGTGTCATGCGGCACGAACCCGATGTGCAGCGCGATTACGCCGCAGCCGAGCAGCCTGGCGAAGTCGGAAATCTCTTTCATCTCCTGCGCCCGCGCCGAGCGCGTTTCGGGCGGCACCAGCCCGACGGTGCGCGCGACCGTCGGGATGTCCGCGTAGCTCTCGCCCTCGAACCCGCCGAAGACCACCGTCAGCGTGATCCCGGCGTCTCTGAGCTTCGCCAGAAACTCCTGCGCGTGCTTCGGCGTCCGCGTGCTCGCGGCGGGCGCGTGCAAATGGATGGTCGGGACGCCCAACTCGCGGGCGACTTCGAGCTTTACACCCAGACCTGCGTCAATGCTGGTAAACACACCGATGGGCCACTTTTCCATGACTCTGACTCCTTTCTCCTTATCGGGTTGCGAACTGCCGTTGTGAGATGCCTGAAACCTGGACTGACGACGCGCGCGAAACTAGCGGGACGCCTCCGCCATCTCAAGACGAATCTGGCGACGGCGTTCCCTACTTCCCGAACTGTCACTCCCTCACGACAGTGCCGTTCTTGTCGCAGAGTTTGATCCAATCAATCGCCACCGGGCCGGCCTTCGCGGCGGGGTAGAGTCGGACGTGTTGGAGGTTGCCCTGCACGGGCAGGGCGATGCGGACTTCATGCCACTCGTTGTCGCCGGACAGATTGAAAGCGGCAACGTTCTTCGGAGCGAAATCCTTCTGATTGGCGGTGCGCCACGTCATCTTGCCGGGACCGCCGGCCGCGCTCTTGGCGCGCAGGAGGAAGACGGCCGGACCTTCGTGCTTGAGCGAGGCGTTGGCGATGAAAGGACTTCTGCCGGCGACCTGCAACTTGAGGATGCCGCCTTCGATCTTGGCGCTCTTGGTCTGGTCCACCCAACCGCCCAGCGCAGCCACCGTCGGATCGTATTTCGGGTTCGGCTTCGGCAGGGCGGCATGGGTGTCTTTCAGGAAACCGTCCAGGAGCGCGTTGAGTTCCTTGACCTTGTCGGGCATCTGCGCGGCGAGGTTGTTGGATTCGCCTAGGTCGTCCTTGAGGTTGTATAGCTCGAAGCTGTCGCTCTGGTCGTCGTTGGCGCAGAAACGGCGGATGAGTTTCCAGTCCCCTTTGCGGACGTAGGCGCCGGGACCGAGTTTGTCCACGCCGGCCGCGTGCGGGAAGTGACAAAAGACCGTGTCACGCTGGGATGCGCCACCTTTGAGGGCGGGCGCGAAACTGACGCCGTCGAAGTTCTGCATCGGTTGAGGCGACAAGCCCAGCATCTCTAGAATGGTCGGGTAGAAATCCACGCTTTGCACGAAGGCATCGCTGACCGCTCCGGGTCGAGTAACGCCGGGCCAGACGACGATGCACGGCTCGCGCGTGCCGCCTTCATGCATCGTGGCTTTGCCCCCGCGCAACGGCAGGTTGCTCGTCGGCGGACAGTCCATGCCGTAGTGGGTCTTCATGAGGTCCTGCCACCAACTCACGCCGCCGTTGTCGGAGAAGAACACGAAGATTGTGCGCTCGCTCAAACCGAGGTCGTTGACAGCCTTCATCACGCGGCCGACGCCTTCGTCAAGGCTCTGGACCATCGCGGCATAGACCGGGTTGTGCTGCGGATTTTTCGGGTCGGCCAGCGCGCGGTATTTCTCGATCAACGGTTTCTTGCCGTCCCACGGACTGTGGACGGAGAAGGGCCAGTAGTTGACGAAGAACGGCCGGTTCTTGTTCTCGCGGATGAACTTCACGACCTCCAACGACACGCGGTCCTCGATGTGTTCGCCGGGCTTGCCCTTGAGCAATTCCTCCGGGAACTTCCACGGCGCGATGTAGCTGCCGGCAGGGCCGGGGCCGGGCCAGTGCGGGAAGTCCACATCGAAGCCCTGATGCAGCGGATCGTAAGGCTCGGCGCCGAGATGCCACTTGCCAAAGTGGCCGGTGCGATAGCCGGCCTCCTTGAGCGCCTCCGCGAGCGTGAAGTATTCCTGCTTGAGGCGCGTGAGGCTGTTGGGCGTCAACACCTTCGTCTGCGGTGGGCCTTCGGCGGGGACTTTCTGTTCAAGCACGACCTCTTTCAAATGACACACCGGCGTGGTGATGCCGATGCGCGCCGGATGGAGGCCGGTCATGATACTCGCGCGCGTGGGCGAACAGAGCGGGTTGGCCGCGTAAGCCTGCGTGAACCGCATCCCGCGCTTCGCAAGCGAATCGAGCTTGGGCGTCTTGTGATACGTGCTGCCGTAGCAACCGAGGTCGCGCCAGCCCAGATCGTCGGCGAGGATGAAGATGACATTGAATTTTATGTTCGCGGCGAGGGCAGTGGTCGCGCAGGCGGCCAGCGCGCCGAGGAACAGGCACATCAAGGATCGGCGGTTTGCAATCGCCGCGCTGCTCGTGGCCGTGGTCGCATTGTATGCTCGAACAGCCGCAGCGGCGGTTGCAAACCAGCGCTCGTTGGCAAAGTGGTTCAGACGCACAATCATTTCGTTCAATTTTTTCATTGGCTTTCCGGTTTCATGCCGCGCTGCTCGGCCCATTGCTGCCATTTTGCGGCGAGGACGAGGAAGCGCGAGATGTGTTTCATCTCGTCTCGTTGCTGTTCTTGCCCTCTACGGCCTATTTCAACAGCTCCAGCTCTCCTTCGGGAACGCGCCGCGCTCCGGTCCAGCGCGCGGCGGCGTCCTTCCAACGTTGCAGCCGCGCGGGATCGAGCAGCGGATCGGCCCGTTTCTCGCGCCAGGCTTGCAGGGCGGCTTCGAGTTTCTGGCGCACCGCGGCGTGAGCCGGGTCGTCGGCGAGGTTGTTCGTCTCGTCGGGGTCGGCTTGCAGGTCGAACAGTTCAACCGGCGGCAAAGTTCCTACGGACCGGCTGCCGACGTTGACGCCGCCTTTTTCAAAAGCGCGCAACTCACTTGCGGAGACGCCGTGGTTGGCGGTCACCAGGTTCAGCACGAGCTTGTAACGCGCGTCCCGCACGGTGCGCTGGCCGCGGAACATCTGCGGCTCGTGGAAGTTCATCTCGGTGAACAGGAACTCGCGCCACTCTTTGCCGCCGCGCTCGCCGCGCTGCTCTGGCGCCGCCGCCTCCCGCGCCGCCGCCTGTTGGTCCTCGCCTCGCTCCAGTGGGCTGTTCTCGCGCTCCTGCTGGTGCTGCTCTGGCAGCCGGCGCTCTCCGTCACGGTGCTGAAGCCGCAGCAG
>JAOACV010000330.1 GCA_026417675.1 Verrucomicrobiia bacterium | reverse complement strand
AGATGTGTATAAGAGACAGGCGCTCTACTGGATCTACAACATCCGCGACGACCGCGAACCCGTTGCCGGTTTGCTGCTGAACTTCCTCTTCGGCCTCCCCTTCGTCTTGGCCTGTTGCCTCGGCTTCTCCGACCTGCGTGTGGGCGACTGGCGCGGTCTGCTTGGCGCGGCCTACGTCGGCGCGTTCGAGATGGGCATCACCTTCGTCACATGGCTGACCGCCCTCAAGCTTTCCGAAAACACTGCGCGCGTCTCCACGCTGATCTTCCTCTCCCCGTTCCTCTCGCTGGTCTTCATCCACTTCCTCGTCGGCGAAACGATTCTCCCCTCGACCTACGTCGGCTTGACGCTGATCGTGGGCGGGATGTTGTTGCAGCGGCTGAAAATCCGTGGTGCGCGAGGCAGCTCGCGGCCCGGTTAGTCACTTGGTTAACGAATGACCTCGTCGCTTCCAGTCACTCTCCAAAACACCTCTTTTTCAACAGCCTGTCAAATGGTCGGAGGCGTGCAAGAAATTCCTTGCGGGGCGACCGCGGAAGGTGCACCAGATGACTTGGCGAGAGCGATCACACGATAGCGGCAGCGGTCAAGCCGACCACTGACGCGCGAATCTCACGCCCGACGATTCATGTCTTCTTGTTCTATGCGGTTTTATCGCTCCAAATTCGTCTTGCCCATTGCGGCGCCGCCGATTGAAAACGGCGCGGTGGCGGTGGACGACGGGCGCATCCTTGGAGTGGGAAAACCCGCTGACTTCGACGGCCCGTTCACCGATCTGGGCGAGTGCGTGATCCTGCCGGGCTTTGTCAACGCGCACTGTCATCTCGGCTACACGGACATGGCGGGACGCCTGCCGTTCCGGGGCAGTTTCACCGACTGGCTCAGTGAGATCACGGCGTGGAAGCGAACTTGGAACGCCGCGGACTACGAAGCCTCGACGCGGCGAGGGGCGCAAATGTTGCTGCGCTCCGGCACAACCACCGTATGTGACATCGAGGCCGCGCCGGACAATCTGGAGACCGCCATGGAGGCCCCCGTGCGGGTGCTCTCGTGTCTGGAACTGATTGATGTGGCGGCGCCCGCCGCGGGTGAATTGTCTTGGAAGCGGTTCGCGGGCCTGTCGCCGCACGCGCCGTTCACGGCCTCCGCGGCGTTGTATCGGCGCGCGTCCGCGTTTTGCCAGCGCACGAAGCGCATCTTCACGACGCATCTGGCCGAGTCGCTCGACGAAGCCGCCATGTTCGAGCGCGCCAGCGGGCCGCTCTATGAACGACTGGCCGCGCTGGGCCGGCCGATGGACGATTGCGGGCGCGGGTCAAGTGTGAAGCTGCTGGACACTTACGGCGTGCTGCGCGGCGCGCTGGTGGTTCACGCGAACTGGCTGAGCGACGATGACATCGCGCGGCTGGCGCGGGCGCGGGCGATCGTGGCGCACTGTCCGAGCAGCCACCGGTTCTTCAATCACCCGCCGTTTCCACTGGCGCGGTTGCGCGACGCGGGCGTCGGGGTCTGTCTCGGCACCGACAGCGCGGCGAGCGGTTCCGCGCTGGACATGCGGGAGGAGATGCGCGACTTTCTGGCGGTTTTCTCTGCCGTCCGGCCGTCCGAGGCCCTGGTGATGGCCACAACGGCAGCGGCAAAGGCATTGCATCGGCCCGGTATCACGGGCACACTGACCGCCGGCAGCCGGGCCGATCTAATTGCGGTGGCAGCGGCTGGCGCGCGTGATCCGGTGGAGGCGGTGATCACAGGTCGCGCGCCGGTTCGATTCAGCATGGTCAACGGAAAGGCGGTATATGATGAACACTAGGATGATGACCGCAGTATTGGCGGGTCTGCTGGCGGCGGGCAGATTGAGCTCCGGGGCGCAACAAGTCGTATCGCCGCCGACGCCGGGCGGCTTCACAACACGTCAGTCCGGAGGGGCCGGGCTGGACGTCACGACCACCGGAGCTCCGACAACAACGCGCGAGAACGCGGCGCAGATTCAGGGATTGCACATTCGCATCCAAGGCCTGCTCAGACAGCAGAAGTATGACGAAGCCGAAGCGGCCACGATGGAACTGCTGCAGCGCAACCCCGGCGACCAATACGGGATGCTCTACCTGCGCCAGATTCAGGCAGGTCGCGCCGCGTTGGAGGCGCCGCTGAAGAAGATGATCGTGCCCAGCGTGGACTTTCGGCAGGCGACCCTGGCGGACGTCGTGAAGTTCCTCAGCGACATCAGCGCGGAACTTTCTGCGGACAAGCGGCCGGTCAGCTTCGTGCTTCAGGTTCCTCCGGACTTCACTCCCGCGCCCGTCACATTGAACCTGCGGCAGGTCCCGATGCTCGATGTGCTGCGCTACTGCACGAGCGTCGCCGGTCTGTCCTTCCGGATCGAACAACACGCGGTGGTCATCTACCGGGCGAAGCCCCACGCGCCACCGCACGCCGCGACGACCGGCGCCGGCGCCGCAGCGCCGATCCCGCCGCCGACGCCGTGAGCGCCACGCAGCTTGAAGCCTTCGCCGAGGCAGCCTTGGCGGAACTACGGGCGGCTGGTTTGCTGCGGCAACTGCGGCCAATGGATGGTCCCCAAGGTCCGCGGTTGCGCGTGGACGGCCGCGAGGTCATCAACTTCTCTTCCAACGATTACCTGGGCCTCGCCAACGACCCCGTCCTCCGCGACGCCGCCGCCCGCGCCATCGAACGCCACGGCGTCGGCGCGGGCGCGTCGCGGCTCGTCTGCGGCAACCTCGCGCCCTACGCCGAACTGGAGGCGCGTCTGGCGGCGTTCAAGGGCAAGCCAGCCGCCGTCGTTTTCAGCTCCGGCTACGCCGCCAACGTCGGCACGATCGGCGCGCTCGTTGGCAGAGGCGATACCGTCATCCTGGACAAGCTCAACCACGCCAGCATCATTGACGGCGCCCGCCAGAGCGGCGCGACCCTCCGCGTTTATCCGCACGGCGACCTCAACAAGCTGGAGAAATTGCTGAAGTCTTTTGTCCGGTCTCCTGTAACCGGCGTTACGCAACACCGCAAGAACGCCGGACGAGTGCTCGTGGTGACCGAAACCGTCTTCTCAATGGACGGCGACCGCGCGCCGCTGCGGGAGATTGTGGAACTCAAGGAGCGCTACGGCGCGTGGCTGATGATTGATGAGGCGCATGCCACGGGGCTGCTTGGCCAGCGGCGGCGGGGCTTGGCCGAGGAACTTGGCGTGGAGGATCGCGTGGACGCGACGATCGGCACGCTGAGCAAAGCGCTCGGTTGTGCCGGTGGCTTCGTGTGCGGCTCGCGGGCGCTCGCGGGTCTGCTGATCAACCGCGCACGCAGCCTGATCTACTCCACCGCACTGCCGCCCGCCATCGTCGCGGCAGCGTGCGCGGCGGTGGAGTTTGTCATGAGCGACGCCGGGGGGCAGCGGTGCCGCGCGCTATGGGAACGCGTGAACGAACTGCTGCGGGGGTTGGAAAGCGCCGGTATGGCCGTGGCTTCGCCCGCGCGCCCCCAAACGGCGCGCAGCGCCATTGTCCCGCTCGTGTTGGGCGACGCTGCGCGCGCGGTGGAGTGGTCGGATGAACTTTTCAAGCGCGGCTTCTTTGTTCCCGCCATTCGTTACCCGACCGTCGCGCGCGGCGCGGCCCGCCTGCGCCTGACCGTCACTGCGTCTCACACAAGCGAACAAGTCGGATCTCTCGTGGAAACGCTGTCCCGGTTGAACCGCTGAACCCACGCAACACGCCTCACGTTTCACGCGTCCTTCATCCCATCTTGCTCTTTACGCTTCACGCCCCGCGTTCCACGCTCTACGCTCTCCACCGCATGGACCTGCTGGCCGACATAGACCATCGCCACCTCTGGCATCCGTTCACGCAGATGCGCGACTGGATGACGGAAGAGCCGGTCATTATCGAAAGCGGACAGGGCGCGCGGCTGCGCGACACGCGCGGGCGCGAGTATCTCGACGCGAACGCCTCGATTTGGACCAACATTCACGGCCACAACCACCCGCACATCAACGCGGCCGTCCGCGCGCAACTGGAGCGCATTGCCCACAGTTCGTTCCTCGGCTTGTCCAACGTGCCCGCCATCGAAC
>JAOACV010000032.1 GCA_026417675.1 Verrucomicrobiia bacterium | reverse complement strand
GGTCCTCCTCGATCAACGTAAAGCCAAGCAGCCCGGCGAGATCCTTGAGCGTCTCGCGGAAGTCGCCGAACGTGGCGCACCGGTGCACACCGTATTTGTCGGGATAGATGTAACGCTGGACTTTTTTGGCGTCGACCGACGCCACAATTTTGGTCCGTCACATCATGTCGTAGAAGTGGTCGCGGTATTTGACGCGCCCCCGATACATCGGGACGGTGAAGCCGGTGTGAACCAGCACCTCCTTGGAGAGCACGTCGAGTTGCCACATCGTGACCGGTTGGTAGGGCGGATAGAGAATACACCAGCCGACGCCGACGCCCGGCAGGTTGCGCTTGCGCACCGGTCGCTCGCGATGGTCGCGAATCTTGTAGGGCACGCGCCGCTCATCGCCCCAGGCGTTCCACGGTCCCTCGCAGTGCTGGACGCAGGAGGTGTTGTTGTAAGTGTCCACCGAGAAATCCCCCAACATGCTCGGCCGGCCGTAGGCGTATTGCAGCACCATCTCCGAGAGCAGGATGTTCAGATGCGACTGGCATTTGGCGACGATGTTGTGCAGTTGGAACTCCGAGGTCGCCGGGCACGGCACGACGTAGTCCTCGCGGCGCGGATTGGGAATCAGCGTGCGGATATGATAGGCCATCGCCGTGGCGTTGTAGCGTTCCATCAACCACTTCATCGCCAGATAAACCTTCGCCGACCGAACGACCTCGGACTCGGTGGTGCCGAACATCGTGACCGCGTTGCGAATCCAGCGCCGGGCGATTTCGTTGGCTTCGCGGCTCTCGTGGCTCCACAGGTCGCGGATATACGGCTCTTCCACGACTTCCTTGGTGCCAATCTTGGTCACCCGCGTGCCAAAGGTCTGGTCAATCGCGCCGAGAATGCGCTCGTTGTAGTCGGGCGGCGGATTCTTCCGCACATCGCCGTAGATCACGTTCACGTGGGGCGAATCGGTCACGGTAAGAATGTGCTCGCTTTTCATGCGCTTGAGCGCGCGGATCAACTTCACCTTGGCGATCAGGTCCAGAAACATCTTTTCAGACACCCTCGGATCGGCACAAAAGCCCCACGGGTCGAGCATCGCGCCGATGACGCGGTTCTGCCGGTAGAGCGGGAACGGGATGTTCATGAAGTCGTTCAGCACCGCGACATTGATCGTCAGCAGGCCGCTCCTTAACAAATCGTATTCCCGCGGACATCCGTAAATGATAACCCCGTCAAACTGTTGACGCTTCAGCTCCTTGACCTCGTTGAGAACCGCGTCCAGTTTCGCCCCGGCGGTCAGGTCTCGGACGGTGAAATCCACGCCGGCGCAGTCCCGCTGCAACCGCTGAATGATCTCCGCGTGGCCGACCGGTCTGCGATGCGTATCGTCCTGGGCGGGCGCGGTAGCGAACATCACGACATAACCGTTCGCGCGTCCACCCGGCTGACTGCCGCCATCCGCTGCCTGCGCGGGGGCTGGCGTGCCGACCGCGCACGCGCCGATGGCGGCCGTTGAAGCCTGCACAAAGCTGCGACGAGTCATATCAGACATAACGACCTCCTCCGGGAACAAAGCTGAGACGGTGCGAATGGACCTTGGGGGTGTGACAGGCGAAGACAGCATTGCAAGCGGTCATTTCCAACCCTCCCATGCCGGAGGTGGCTCCATGCTGCGTCCGTTGGAACTGCCGCAGTCATCCTGCAACGCCGCGCATCCTACGCCGAGTCCCGCGCGCGTCAACGCAAGAGTTGGTCCTCAAACGCAGCGCGCGCCGAATTCGGCCGTCGCGCGTTTCGCCAGTTCGGCGACGCATTTCCTCATGTGCGCGATGCTCTCGCGCGCGAGCCGCTCCGGCCCCGGCGTGTAGTCAAAAATCTCCACCGACACCCAGCCGCGATAGTTGACCTCGCGCAGCGCCTTGAAGACCGGAACAAAGTCAATCGTTCCGAAACCCGGCCCCTGCGCATTGGTGTCGTTGGCGTGGAAATGCGCCAGCAGGGCGTGGTGTTTACGAATCAGGTCGGGCATCGGCGTCGGCTCGGTGGACATCGCCAGACAGTCCAGATGCAGCCGGCAGCGCGGCGAATTTACCAGACCGATCAATTCCACAGCGTCGGCGGCCGTCGTCATGAACGTGGTCGTCTTGGGCGAGAGCGGCTCCAAGGCCATCGTCACGCCGGCGGCCTCCAGCACGGGCAGCGCCATCCGCAGTGTGTCGGCGGCGTATTGCATNGCCTCGGCGCGCGAGACGCCGGGCGGAAGGTTGCGTTGTTTCGGCGAGCCTAGCACCATCAACTTGCCACCCAGATCGGCCGAGAAGCGGGCGAGTTCGCCGAAGTAGTCGGCCGTCTTGCGGCGAACCTGCGAGTCCGGCGAAGTCAGATGGCAGCCTTCGGTCTTGGCCAGCAGCCAGTGAAGGCCGATGATTTCCAACTTGTTGGCGTTTGCCAGGCGCCTGATCTCGCTGCGTCTGGCGGCGCTGATGTCGCGGACATCGTTGGCAAAGGTGAACGGGGCAAGTTCAAGGCCTTCGTAACCGCACTCGGCGGCAAACGCAAACGCCCGCTCGTGCGGCCAATCCTTGAAGGTCTCGTTGCAGATCGCGAATCTCCACCGATGGCCGTCGGCGGCTGCGAGGCTTGGTTTGGCTCGCGCCGCCAGCAACGCGCCAAGCGCGGCGCCGGCGGAGTTCTGCAAGAAGCCGCGACGGGTTTGCAGGACCATGGCGGACTACGCCGCGCCGTAGAGTTTCGCGTCGCCGCCGGGATAGATTTCGTCGTCGGCGTGCTTGAGCACCACGTCGAGGTTGGCGAAGACCTTCTGGAAGGCCTTGACGATCTTCTTCATCAGCGGCTTGCCGTTCGGGGCGTGGATGCCGTGGACGATGGTGTAGGTGTCGCAGAGCATCTTCGCCACCGGCCACTGGTCCACGTTGTAGTCGTATTTGATGCCCTTGGACTCGTTGAGCGTCCAAGGATAACCCGTGCCGCCGTAGCCGAGCTTGCTCTGAAAGATGTCCTGCGCCGGCACAGGCATGGTTTGCCACTGACCGACGAGCATGCCTTCTTTGTAGAGGGCCTTCTCCACCGCGATGCGGAAACGGCGCGGCTCGCAGTCCACGCCCGCGGCTTTGGGGTCGAAGCGCACGTTATACATGAAATAGACGTGCTTGCAGTCGGGCGGCACGTAGGGTGGGATAACGCCGGGAATCTTGCCCAGTTCGCGCGACAGATACTCGGCGTTGGCAATGCGGACCTTGTTGTTCTTGTCCAGATACTTGAGCTGGCCGCGACAGAGAGCCGCAGGCAGTTCCTGGTTGCGATACATGTAGCCGAGGATCGAGGCGTTGTATTTGCGCCGGTGGGTCACCTCGTCCACCTCGTCGCCGAAACAACGGATGAGCATGCCTTTCTACAGCAGCGCCTCGTCGTTGGTGATGAACAGGCCGCCTTCGCCGCCGCAGAGGTTCTTGAAGTTGTTCAGGCTGAAGCAGCCGACATGGCCGAAGGTGCCGACCTTCTTGCCCTTGTAGGTCGCCCCGTGCGCCTGGCAGGCGTCCTCGATGACAAACAGGTTGTGCTTCTGCGCGATCTTGAGGATCGGGTCGAGATCGGCGGGCAAACCCTGGATGTGGACCGGAATGATCGCCTTGGTCCGCTCCGTGATAGCAGCCTCGAGCTTGTTTGGGTCCATGCAGTAGGTCCGAGGATCAATGTCCACGAACACCGGGATGGCGTTCTGATGGATGGCACAGGAGGCCGAGGCCAGGAAGGTGAACGCCGAGGTGATGACCTCATCGCCGGGCTTCACGCCGCACGCCGCCAGCGCCATGTGCAGCGCCGCCGTGCCGCTGCAGGTGGTCAGGCAGTATTTCGCGCCGGTGTATTCCGCCCATTCCTTCTCCAGCGCCACCACCTGCGGTGCCGTGCCGCCCGCTACAATCCCGCTGTCGAGGACCTGCTTGACGTATTTGCGGTCATAGGCCGTGATGATCGGCCAGTTCTTGTAATCGCTTCGCTTCAACGTCGGCTTTCCACCATCAATTGCCAGTGTTTCCATGTTCGACTCCTTCGGTCACAATGTTGATTCTAATACCTGCGTCGCTGCAAATTCGCCGATAGACTACCAGCCGCTCACGCAGCCTCAAGCGCAAAATCCTTCGCCGTTATCAGCGGTTAGTGTTCGTCGATTATTTGTTGCTGCCCAACCCGTTTTCACTTTCCGAGTGGTTAAACACACTCGATCTACCAGCGTGGCCAAGTCGGCCATGACTGACAATGCATGTCTTTGGATTCACGTTCTTGGATCCGATACTTTGAGCAACGGCGCAAATCCTCACTTGGCGGGCCGCGGCCGGATCCACGAGACTTGGGTGATCAAATGGTTGAGCGCCGCGGCACAAACGGCGGCTTGGGTGGCGTGCGCGGGCGTCGCCGCGGCCGGAAACGTAGCCAGCGTGGCGTCGGCCACGATGAAGACGCTAAAATCCTTGCACAGGTTCTCGTAGCCACAGGTCGTTGCTTTCACGCACATGTCCAGAGCGCAGCCGGCCAGCAACACATGACGGACGCCTTGTGCCTTGAGAAACTCCCGCACCCGGTCATAGCCCTCGCCGTCGTAGAACACCACGTCATCCGGGCAGACCTCGATCGCCTTCATCACCGGAATCGGAAGCTGCCAGAACCCTTTGCCGTTGAACGTGTCCGAAGCGTCCAGACCGGGAAAGCGCGTGAAGTAGTCGGCCACCGGCTTTTGCGCGGAGAGCGGGAACTCCCGTGGGACCGCCCCGCCCTTGTAAGCGAACTCGCCCAAGGCTTTCGCCAGCTCTTTGGCGCCCTGCGCCCGCTCGGCCTTGTCGGGCGTGTGGGTGGTGGAACGGTAAAGTTTCCGCCGGATGGCGTCTTCGACGCCCGGCAGCGAGTAGGCGATCGTCCTCACCGACGCGCGCAGCCGTTTCAGAAAAGGATTCACCACCGTCGCCGCGTGGCGAAACACCAGACGGTTTTTCTCCGGCGTGCAAAAGAACGCCGCGCCCGCCGGCTCCGGCGTCCGCCAGCCCCGCGCGTCGTCAATTCCCCAAGGATGAACCACCACCACCGCCGTCTGCCTCGCGTCCAGCAGGTTTTCCATCTCGACAATCCCGCGCGCGTTATATGACCACCGCCAAGCCCGCACCGCGAGACTGGCATCGCGGTCCGAGACAAGGCAGGGCGCGAGGAATCGCGCCCGCTCCGTCACCGGCGCAACAAACTCAGGATAGTCGGCGAGGATCGGAGACGGCTTGGCAATCGGCGTGAGCGTGTTGCGATAGATGGTGGAGTCTTCAGCGAGCAGGCCGGCAGCGCCCACTTCACACAGCAACGCCCACGCAGCCACAAGCTTCCAGCAGCGGCCGATCCGGACAACCTTGCTGGTCGTGTCCGACATGGCCCCGGTCCCACATCAGTGCCCGGCTACTTCCCGTGCGGCAACATGACGGCTTTGACGATGGGCTTGGAGCCGTCAATGATGCTCTGCATGATCTCGCGCGTCTGGTCGAAACCGAACGTGTGCGTCACCAGCGCCTTGGCGTCCACCAACCCGTCGCGCAACAGGCGGTTGGAGACGGGGAAGTTGATCGCCGGCTCGGCGAAGGTCGGGATGAGCGAAATCTTGCGGAAGATCAGGTCGTTGATGTCCACCGGGATCGTGCTCTTGCCGCCGAAATGCAGGCCGTAGAACGTGATGATGCCGCCGAACTTGATGATCTTGAGCGCGTCGCGCACGCTCTCCGGCGGCGAGGAAACAATCACGCGGTCCACGCCGTTGGGGAACTTCTTCTTGATCTCGGCCTCCACGTCCTGTTTGCCAACCTCGATGAACTCGTCGCAGCCGAACTTCGCGGCCAGTTCAAGCCGGGCGCGCTCGCGCGGGTTGTCGGCCGGCAAGCCGGTGATGATCACGTGCGCCGCGCCGTAGAGTTTGGCGACGCGCGCGGACATCAGGCCGAGCGGGCCGGGGCCGAGCACGACGACGATGCCGCCGAGCGGGATTTGCGCGTTGAGAACGGAGGTTAGCGAGACGGCCAGCGGCTCAGTCAGGCACGCGGAGGCGTGGTCGAGGCCGCTGTATTTGACCAGGCAGTTGTAACGCACCGACATGTATTCGCCCATGCCAGGCTGGCCTTCCATGTTATACATGGTGCGGCAGAATTGCGGCTGGCCGCTCTTGCAGTGCTCGCACACGCCGCACATCGAGCAGTCCTCGACGATCACGCTGTCCCCGGGCTTGACACTGGTGACGTTCTTGCCCACCTCGACGACCTCAGCGGAAATCTCGTGGCCGAGCGGCATCGGATCGGCATCCCAATCCCGCACGAAATTGATATCCGTGCCGCACACACCGCAGGCGCGAATCTTGACGATGACATGATCCTCGTCGGGCGGGGAGATGTCGCGGGTCTGTTGTCGAATGTCGAGATACTTTTTGCCGAATAGTCCTTTGGTTTGCATGGCGGAGATTGTAGTGAGACCTGGAGGATCGGCAAGGATTTCTCATCGTGGGCATGGTTATTTCACAGGCAACGTCGCGGCGGAAACGGGCAGTTTCAGAGTGCACAGGCCCTTTATGACTGGTTATTGGAGTCGGCGCTGAGTTTGCGTCCGCGCGTAAAGCTATTGGTGTTTCAGACGCCGATGCTGTGAGCTTGGGGTTTCAGAACTTGTCTCAAATAAGCGGTGGCGTTGCGGTCATCACAAGCTCGAGTAGCAAACAGCTCTCTCAGGAGGGCGAACGCTGGGGCGGCGGCCATGGTGTTTTTACCTACGATCTGCTGAAGGGTTTCAGCGGTGAGGCCGACTGCAATAAGGACGGGCGCGTGACGATTGGTGCACTGATTCCCTACCTTTCCGAGAGCGTCCGTCGGGATACTCGAGGCGCTCAATCGCCTGAGGTGGCAGGAAGATTTGACCCTGCGCTCATGTTGGCCAACCAGCCTTAGCGCGCATTTTCGCGCCCCATCGCTCCTCAGACTAATTCTCTCAAGTCCGTTGCGGCGTTTCGCCCGCTCTCCTTTCCGGCTGCGAACTACCTTCGCTCGCCGGCCGCTTTCACGTCCTCCATTATGCCACCAGCGCCACGCTCGAAANCTTTCGTCGCGGTTTACTCTAGGATCGCCCGCGCGACTTCACCGCGCAGTTGGGCTTCACCCGGCTCCCGTTCGAACACGCCGTAGAACATGCTCATGCAGTCGAGCCAAAGGGTGAGGCGGTGGAAATCCTCGTCGCTGAGCTTCACGTCGTGGTGGCCCTCTTCAAGCATCTTAACCAGCTTGGAGGCGCGCGCGCCGAACTTGCCGTTGAGCGTGCGGTAGGCGTCGCCATAGGCGGGGAAGCCGAACTTCACCCGGGTGTTGTAGGGGGCATAGAACTTGTTGGTGATCGGCTCGCGGGCGAGGTTCGGCGCGTTCTTGTCCTTGTTCTGGTCGTGACAGCCTACGCAGTTGCGCTCCAGCACCGGCTGCACGAGCCGCGGATAGCTGAACGGGTTGGAACCGTCCACGTCTGGCACGGGCTTGGACGGCGCGCGACGCAAGGCCAGCGGCAACGCGGCGGGCGTCTTGCTCGCCTGCGACTTGTGCTCGTGGCAGCCCTGGCAGACGAGTTTCTCACCGTGGCGGACGTGCGTGGCGGAGCGCATGGAATTCAGGGCCATGCCGCGCTCGTCGAGCGCCTGGAAGAACAGTTCGCGATACGCCGGCACGGTGAAGTGCGCGCTACCGTCTTCCTCGACCGGCACGGTGCCCACAACCCAGCGGCAGGGCACGATGGAGTCGCCCGCCTCGGCAACGCGTTTGCCGGTCTCATGGGGACGCAGGCCGCCGGAGGGAACCGCGCAGGGCAGAAGTTGGAAGACGCGCAATGCCGTGATCTTGGTGCCGGCAGACCAGCCCCTCTGGTTGTCATAGACGTTGATGACGGCCATCGTGCCCTCGCCTTGGTCACCGGGGCGAATGGCCCTGCGACCCCTCACCTCGGCGAGCGCGGAGGCGGGCGCGGCGGGCAATCGCATCGGTCGCAGGGGAATCGGATTCATGCAGCCGATGTCGGGGTCGCGATAGATGAGTTCCTTGTTGCCAAAGGCGTCCACCAGATAGATGCCGTAGTTGCCGCCAGGACGCTTGATGGACGCGCCGGTCATCGCAGCATCATAGACGCAGAGGTGATAGTTCTCGCTGAGCGGCCACGGTGTGCTGTAAGCCTGCTTGCCGCCCTGGCTCTCCGGGAAACCGACCTCCGGCGTGAAGCGGCGCACCGGCCCCATGCCGTCGTCATCCACGACCTGGGGGTTGATGATAATGATGGAGCCGTAAGCCTGCCCGTGGTGCGGCGCGGCCAGCCCGACGTATTTCGGCGAGCCGGGTATGGGCCGCACATAAAGTTCCATGTCGGGGCGCGCCTGGCGCGGGGCGTAGTTGCCGTGCAGGGGGCGCGGGTCGCGCCCGTCAAGCGTGGTGATCCACGGCATGTGCGCGATGCAGCCGTGGCGGTCCACATAGTCCCAGCGCGTCCACACGATGCGGCCGTCGTGGCTGACGCTCGGATGCCACTCGTTGCTGTCATGAAAACTCAGACAGTTGATGCCGCTGCCGTCGGGGTTCATGTCGTAGAGCGTGTAGAGCGGACAGGCGCGGCCGCAACGCAGGTAGCCGCCGCGTCGCTCGCTGATGAATGCGATCCGGCCGTTGGGCAGCCAGCAGGGGTCAAACTCGTTCCACGTGCCGTCCGTGAGTTGCTGCAAGCCCGTGCCGTCCACGTTGACCTTGAAGATGTGGTAGCAACGCCTGGCGTCCCAGTGGCCGCGCGCCGGATCCTCGTGGAAAACCTGCTCCGGACTGCCTTTGCGCTCCACGTAGGCGAACGCGATCTGCTTCGCGTCAGGCGAGAGCGCGGGCGAGAGGAACGAGCCGACCTCGATGTCCTCGCCGCTGACATTGCCGAGACCGTCGAAGTGCAGCTTGTAATCGCGTTTTGGCCCGCCGCTGAGTTTCTGGCCCTTGAGCCGACCGCGTTCAACGACCGAGCGGGCCAGCAGGTCGCGCACGGTGGCGTCGGGTCTGAACGGCCGCTCCAGCACGCAGAGGGCGCCGCCGGGCCGCGCGGTGATGCCATAGTATTGGTCGCACATGTGGTTGTAGATGGCCAAATGGCGTTTGATAAAGAGCAGCTTGTTGAAGCTGAGCAGCGGATTGGAGAACGCGATCTCGCGGCGCAGACGACAGGCGTCAGCGAAGAGAACGTAACGCGCCTCGATGTTTGCGGGAGCGATAACGGCGCTAGCCTTCTGAAGCTCATCCAGGCGCGCCGCGAACGCAGCCGATTTGCCGAGGTCCGCCATCAGGGCCGCTGTGCGACGCAGCACGATGTCGGCGGGGTCGCGGTCGCCGGGCAGCACCAGCGATTCCTTGCGGAAGGTCTCCGGCGCGACGGCGTCGAAGTGCGCGCGGTTGCCGAGGTCGCGCTGCAACGAGGCAAACTGATCTTCCCATTCCTGCTCCAGGCCGACGCGCGCCCAGGTGCGGAGAAACCCGTCCATGCCGCGCACCGCCAGGAGCAAACCGCGGCGGAACGCGCGCACCTCGCGGTAAAGCTCCGGCAACTGTTCGATCGCCTTCGCGTCCTGTTTCATCACGCCGGCGATGACGCTGTTCCATTTCGGCTCGGCCTCCGCGAACTGCTTGGCCAGCGCGTTGCCGGAGAACCGTCCCGGCATGGCGGCAGCGAGCGTGTCAATCGCCACTCGCAAATCGCTGAGGCCGCCAAGGTGGACGGCCGGGCTGCCGTCGGCGCATTGGGCGGCGTGTTGCTTCAGCGCCGTCCAGCGCGCGTCTTCATAGGGCGCTTGGGCGCGCAACAACTCCGCCGCGCGTTCCTCGAACGCTTCTCGCAATTCGCGCAACCAAATGTTGCGCGCGACCGCTACGACCTCGTCGAAGCGGTTGGCGCTGGCGCAAAGACCGAGCCAGCGCGGGTCGTCCGGCCCGGCCTTCGCGCGCTGAAGTTCCGCCAGTTCCCGGTCCAGAACGGCGGCAGCTTGGCCGAGTCGCTTCGTCACTAGGCTGAGAAGCCATCGTTCGAAGCTCAGGTCGCGGGCGTGCAAGAACCAGTCGAGATGGCGGTTGCGGGGCAGTTCCTTCGCGAACCATGCGCACTGCGCCGGCCAGTCCTTGGCGATTGCGGCCCAAACGACCCGCAGCGGCGTGCCGGCCAGTTGGTGTTCCTGAGGCTTCGCCTCGGCGATCCACGCGGCGCAGTTGGCGCGCGTGGCGATCATCGTCTCGGCCCACGTGGCTTTCTTGACGTAGGCCTGTTTCAGGTCGAGCGGCTGGGTGTCGGCGGCGCGAACGCCAAGGGCCATGCCGACAATCACAACCAAGCGCGCGAATCGTTGAGTCTTCATTTTGTCGCTGAGATCCGGCGACAGTGTCAAGGGCGCCGATCAATACGGCACGAGCATCTCCTTGATCTGCCGGGTGCCCCACACGTCCACTTCCTCGATCACCGTGTTGTCGGGCACGTCAATGCAGTGCACCAGGCTCCGCGCGAAATCGTCCGCGTCTGGATAGCCTTCCTGCCAACTGTCGTCAATCTTGGCCGCGGCGCAGAAATTGGTCCTGGCCGCGCCGGGGATGAAGGAAGTGGCTTTGCCGCCCCATTCGGCCATTTCCAAATGCAGGCTGCGCGTGAAGACGACCATGCCCGCCTTGGCCGCCGTATAAACCGCCCACTTCGGCCAGGCGTGATAGGCGCAGCCGCTGGAGACATTGATGATGTGGCCGCGCCGGGCGGCTTTCATGGTCGGGATCACCTCGCGGCAGCCGCGGATGACGGAGGTGAGGTTGATGTCGAGGACAGCTTCGAGGTTCTCATCGTCCATGTCCTCGACGTTGGCGATTTTGACGCCCGCGCCGTGGTTGTTGACCAGCACGTCAATCCGGCCAAAACGGTCCAGCGTTTGCTTCACCAGCCTCTTCCAATCGCCGGTTTTCACCGCGTCAGCCTGCAC
>JAOACV010000329.1:1724-4117 GCA_026417675.1 Verrucomicrobiia bacterium | reverse complement strand
GGCCTGCATCTCCTGCGTCCGGGCCTTCATTTCCGCCTCGGTCGCGACGGCGGCAGCGCGGCGGACCTCGGCTTGGGCCTGCGCCATGCGTTTGTTGGCCTCGGCCTGGTCGGCCTGCAGGCGCGCCCCGATGTTCTCGCCCACGTCCACGTCGGCGATATCAATGGAGAGAATTTCGAACGACGTGCCCGCGTCGAGACCCTTGCCGAGGGTCATCTTGCTGATGCGGTCGGGGTTCTCCAAGACCTGTTTGTAACTGTCGGCCGAACCGATGGCCGAGACGATGCCCTCGCCGACGCGGGCGATGATGGTCTCCTCGGTCGCGCCGCCGACGAAACGGTCGAGGTTGGTGCGCACGGTCACGCGGGCCTTGGCCTTGAGCTGGATGCCGTCCTTGGCGACGCCATCAATCGTCGTGCGGCCGCTGGCGGGATTGGGGCAATCAATGACGCGCGGGTTGATGGAGGTCTTGACGGCCTCCAGCACGGTCTTGCTGGTGCCCTTGGTGGCGAGGTCAATCGCGCAGGCTTGGTCCCAACTGAGCGCGATGCCCGCCTTCTTCGCGGCGATCAGGCCGAGCACGACCTGCTCAACATTGCCGCCCGCCAGATAGTGCGCTTCTAACGGGTCGGTGCTGCAAATGACGCCTTCGCGCGGCCCGGTCAACTCGTGCTTGGGCGTGGCGATGCCCGCTTTGACGGCGGTGATCCAGTTGTCCACGATCAAACCGACCGGCACGCGCCGCAGTTTCATGCCGACCAGCGAGACGATGGAGACCGGCGCGCGGGCCGCCAACGCGCGTATCCAGACGTTGAGGAAGTAGAGAAACACGCTGATAGCGATCAGCACAAAGACCACCACAACGCCCGCTATCAACACGCCAATCAATCCGTATATCTGACTCATGGAGTTCTCCTTTCAGTTCACAACTCACGCACCACGATTTTCGTGCCGTCAACCGCGACGACCCGCACTTCACTGCCCTGCGAAATCATCCCGCCCTCAGTCACCACATCGTATCGCCGCGACTCGATCTCCGCAATGCCCGCGGGCCGCAGACAACTGCGGGCCACGCCGGTCTTGCCGATGAGGGACTGGTAGTTTTGCTCCGGGGCCACATTTGCGGTCGTGGCCGCGAGCATCATGCGGCGTCCGGTCGGCGTCTTGGGAAAGTATTTCACCCACAGGATCAACCCGACCAGCGTGGCCAGAATCACGCCGCCAAGCAACCACGTCCCCGCTTCAATGCCGTAATTGGCGTAGGTCATGCCGATGGCCACCACGAGGCAAACGCCGCCGGTCACGCCAAACAATCCGCTGGGCAGAAACACCTCGACAATGACCAAAATCAGGCCGACGACGACCAACAGGACAATCCATTCCAACATGGCACTTAAACCTTCGTGACAACCACGCGCGTTCCTTCGACCTTGACCACCTTGACGCGAGTGTCCCTGGGAATCAAGTCTCCTTCCGTGACCACATCCGCCAGCCGCTCTCCGATCTTTGCCTTGCCGGCGGGACGCAACGGCGACACCGTGACCCCTTCGCGGCCTAGCAGGTCTTCCGGGCGCGCGCCCGGCTCCGGCGTCTTGATCTCGCCCGTGCTCGCGGCTCTCAGCGCCAACTGGTCCCACATGCTCGTGCGCGGCAGGAACTTCGCGGCAATCAAAATGAACAACACCGCCAGCACAATGGCCAGACCGAGGTTGCGCAACGGCGTTCGCAAGTCGGGAAACGCCGGCACCCACGGGCCGCCCGGATAGTGGTCCACCATCGCCATCAACAGGGCCACCAAAATGCACATTGTGCCTAGCAGGCCGCTGATGAAGTGGCCGGGTAGCACAAACATTTCCACGATCAGCAGCGCCACGCCGACAATGAACAGCAGTGCGTATTCGTAGCCGCTCATCCCGGCGATGTATTGACCGAAGAAATAGAGCAGCAGACAGCCGACCGCCGCGATGCCGATCAAGCCGAAACTCTGGAGTTTGAATTCCAGATAAAGCCCCAGCGCGCCCAGCGCCAGCAGCAACGGGGCGATCGAATTGATCCAATCCGCAATCGTCTCCGCGCCCGTCGGCTCGATCCGTCTCAGCGTGGCGCCCTTGTAGCCAGCGCGGTCAAGCATTTCGTCCAGATCCTTCACCGTGCCGCTTGACAACAACGGTTTGGGCGGCTTGCCGTATTTCTCCTCGGCCTCGACGTTGGTCAGCGTCAGGATTTCGCCCTTCGGCTTGAGCGTCTTGCCGTCAATCACAAGCTCCGAGCTGGCGTCCACCATCTTGTCCACCACGGCAGCGTTGTAACCGTTGCGCTGCGCCGCCGCGCGAATCCTAGCCGCGTAAGCTGAAGTGAATTTCTTCTGATAAGCCTCCGGGATGGCCGGCATG
>JAOACV010000329.1:0-1714 GCA_026417675.1 Verrucomicrobiia bacterium | reverse complement strand
CAACCGTGATGGGTCACATCCAGGAATCAGCCAATGGTGTGGCAACGGCTGCCGCCCAGTTGGTCCAGGCCACCAATGCCACGCATCGGCTGATGGAACAACAACATCAAGAGACCGACATGGTGGCCACCGCGATGAACGCGCCCGCCGAATACGCCTTGGTGTTGACGAAGGTGCAAGTGTCGCCGCGGAACTTCTCCAGCACCTCCATGATCTCCTCCATCGCGTCGCCCTCGCCGCCGTTGGTGTTCATGTCCAACACGACAACATCTGCGCCAGCGCGTTCCGCTTCCTTCACACCCCGTCGCACCACATACGCCATTGGCCGGTTGACGTCGCTGCGGATGGGGATCACATAGGCGAGTTTTGGCTCCGCCGCATCCCGAACGCTCGCGGCCTCGTCCGTCTTCGCCCCAGCGGCGAATGCAGCCAGCAATAAAACCCAACACCAGTGAACACTCGGCCTCATGGCGCAAGAGAGTCTAGGCGAATGTGTCGGCCCGCGCAAGCAAGGTTGCGTCGTCGCCAGCTCCTGAACGGACTAGGAGGTTCGTTCTACGGCTGTCCCGATCCGACGGCAACGTGGAAGCGGTTTTCGAGTCCGTTCAGTTCACTTCGGCAACAAGGACTTCAAGGGGCATTGTCCGCATTTCGCCTGGCGAGCCGCGCAGCAATGTTTGCCCACGGCCACGAACAGCGCGTGATCCTCGTTGAACAACCGTGCTCGCGGCGAATGGCGCAGACTCCGACGCGACATGCCTGAGGGAGGGTGGCCCGTGGGCAGCGCGCATGGGTAACGATGAATGGTTGTTCGTGTCTGACGCGCCCCCAACACCCGCTCAAACAACGCCTTGATCTCGTGATAGCCCGCGTCGGGTTTGATCCAGCCATGTCGCGCCAGCACCCGCCGCGTGTAGGCGTCCACCACGAAGCTCTCATGGCCGCCGGCGTAGAGAAGGATGGAGTCGGCGGTTTCCGGGCCGACGCCGTTGACGCCCAGCAGCTTCTCGCGCAATACCGTCGTTGGCACGCGAAACATCCGCCGCAGGTCGTCGCGGAACTCGTCGTGCAAAAAATCCAGAAACGACCGCAACCGGCGCGCCTTGACGTTGAAGTAGCCCGCCGGACGAATCAGCGATGCGAGCCGCCGCAACGGCAGCGCGCGCAAACAACGCGGCGTCATCACCCGGGCCCGGCGCAGGTTCGCAATCGCTTTCTCCACATTGCTCCAAGCCGTGTTTTGCGTGAGGATCGCACCCACACAAACCTCAAACGGCGTATCCCCCGGCCACCAGCGTTGCGGGCCGAAGTGGCGAAGAAGAAGCGCGAAAGCGCGTCGCAGCGGTGGAACCTGCGGTTGGAACGGTCCGGCTGCCATGTCCCGCAGTCAGAGAAACCAAGGGCCGGCACTTTGAAAACGCCGACGCGCAGCCACGATGTCGCAATCCGCCGCGGGGAGTTCGCGAGCCACGTCATGCTTCATGTTTATCCGCGGCAGGCGCAAAGCGCCGCTCCTCGCCTATGGCTTACGCCCCGAACTTCGCGAACATCCTGGCGTGAGCCTGCATCAGCCGCATCAGATACTTCGCCTCGAAGATGCCGAGCGAACCGTTGCTGGCGTGTTTCTCGGTGAACCGGTCGAGACCATCGCCGCCGCTGCACGCGCTGTGAAGCAACACGGGCTGCGGATGCCACGAATGGGCCTTCATCGGAC
>JAOACV010000328.1 GCA_026417675.1 Verrucomicrobiia bacterium | reverse complement strand
CGCTCGGGGCGAGGTGCGCCGTGGCTTCGACCCCACCGTGGCGCGTGGCCACGCGGACCCGATCGCCTTCGCCGATGCCGAGCGGCGCGGCGACGCATTCGCTTTGAAAAGTCCGGCTGCGCGTTTTCTGCAAGTGCGGCTGAAATTCGGCGGGGCGGCGACGGCCCACGGGCCGACGGTGGACCGGCTGACGGTTTATTATGCGCCCCGCAACTTGCCGCCCCAGTTCACACGGTTGACAGTTTTTGAGCCGGGCTACGGTTTGCAAAGGGCGCAGCAGCCTGAGGCGCCGTTGCAGGCCACCTTGGACACTCTTGCCCCCTCCGCCGGACGCCGTGACCCCATGGACGCGGCCCGCAAACAACGCATCCAACTCCAAAGCCAGCCCGGCCTGCGTCTGGCAACGTGGGCCGTGACTGACCCGAATTTCGACGCAATGACGTTCGACGTCTATCTGCGCGCCGAAAACGAAGCCGCGTGGAAGCTTCTGGCTGAGAAAACCAGCGNCTTTTACATCAGTTTCGACACGCGCTCGTTTCCCGACGGCCGCTATCGGCTCAAGGTCTTGGCCACCGACGCGCCGGGCAATGTGCGCGGCAAGGGATTGAGCGCCAGCATCGAAAGCCATGCTTTCACAATCGACAACACGCCGCCCGCGATCACCGTGCGGGGCGCCCAAGTCGCCGACGGCGTTCTGACGGTCAACTTCACCGTCAACGATGCCCTCACGCCTATCGCTTTGGTGGAAGTTTCGACCGACGGCCGCGAATGGTTCCCTGTCCTGCCGCCCGCCAACGAAACCGGCGCGCGCAAGCAGGAGTTCACCATCCGACTCACCGGCGCGACATTCGCCTACCTGCGCGCCAAAGATGAGGTCGGCAACGTTGGCGCGGCGCGAGCGGCGGGAAAGTGAACCGCCAAGTCGCCAAGAGCCGGCGTTTTGCAGCCTCGCCCATCCTCGGGAACATGACGCCGCGAACCGGTGGACAGCCGAACGTTCCTACACAATCTCCACCGGGCACTCCGGCAGGCTTTCCAAGAACGCACGGCCGTAGGGTTTGGAGAGCACGCGGTTGTCGAGAATAACGATGATGCCGGTGTCAGTCTTGCTGCGGATGAGCCGACCGACGCCCTGACGCAGCTTCAATACCGCTTCCGGCAGCGAGTATTCCGTGAAACTGTTGCCGCCGCGCTCCTCGATCAGTTCCAGGCGCGCCTCGATCAATGGATGGTCTGGCACGGCGAACGGCAGGCGCGTGATGATGACGTTGCTGAGTGCTTCGCCCGGCACGTCCACGCCCTGCCAGAAACTGTCGGTGCCGAACAACACCGAGTCCACGTCCTCCTTGAACTTGCGCAACAGCGTCGTGCGCGGCGCGCCCGATCCTTGCACGAGACATTGGATGCCCGCCGCGGTGAAGAACATTTCGAGGTCCGACGCCACATCGCGCAGGAGCGTTTGGTTGGTGAAGAGCACCAGGGCCTTGCCGTGCGTCTGGCGGACGAAATGTCGAATCCATTTGCCAAGTGCCTCACGATAGCCCGGCGCCTTCGGGTCGGGCATCTCTTTTGGGATGTAGAGCTTCATCTGACGGGCATAGTCGAACGGCGACCCCAACGCGACCGCTCGCGCCTCTTCCGCGCCGATGCGGTTCAGGAAGTAGTCAAGCCGCCCTTGCACTGCGAGCGTCGCGCTGGTCATAATGACCGACGGATACGACGCGAACAGCATCTCGCTCAACGCCGGCCCCACATTAATCGGCGCCGCGCAGAGTTCAATTTCCGCGCGCCGCCGGCCCGACTTCTCGATCCAATAGACGAACTCCTCCTGGCTCTGGCTGAGGAACGTGCTGAGCGCGGCGCGCGTGCCCCGCACGCGGCGGATCATCTCGCGCAACTCCAACCGCAGATCGTTGTCCTCGGCCAGTCCGCGGACCAAGGCGGTCGTCTGCTCAATCACCCGCGCCAGAGGCGCGTCGAGCGTGTTGGCCACGAAATCGGCCCGGCGGACTCGCGCGCTGGCAGCCCCCGGTTTCCACGACACGGCCCCCTCGACCTCGCGGAAGAACTCCGCGCTGTGCCGCAACGCATCATCCACCGCCCGCACCGCTTCGCCGGCTCCCGGCATCAGCGCGAGCAGCCCTTTCTTGGTCTTCGGACTCCACAACCGATGCAGCAGCCATCGTAGGGCCGCCTCGCTCAAATGAACCCCGATGTGATCCGTGGCGACCGCCTCGACGGTGTGGGCCTCGTCGAGAATGAGAAACTCGAACTCCGGCAGCAGAAAACCCTCCGACTCCTCGCTCTCGGCCCGCAGCGCGATCTCGGAGAACAGCAGATGATGATTGACAACAAGCAGATCGGCCGTCCGCATCCGGCGGCGCGCCTCCTGATAAAAGCATGTATCGCCGTGCTTCTCGCATTGCTGCGGGCCACACAGTCCGCGCTCGGAACAGACCTCTGCCCAAACCTCCGGGTCGGGCTCCACGTCGAAATCCGACAAGCTGCCGTCGCAGGTCTTGCCCGACCATGCCGCGATGCGTTTCAGTTCCGCGATCTGGCTCGACTGAAATAACCCGTCGGCGGCCGCCAAGGCGCGCCGCAGCCGACCGGGACAGAGGTAGTTGGCGCGGCCCTTGACCAGAGCGGCGTTGAACTGAAACGGTAGCACGTTAGCCAGCGCGGGGATGTCCCTGCCGATGATCTGCTCTTGCAGGTTGATCGTGTAGGTGGAAATGACGGCGCGCCGCCGGTTTTCCACCGCGTGCAGGATGGCGGGGACGAGATAAGCGAAGCTCTTGCCAACGCCCGTGCCCGCCTCGACGGCCAGATGACAGCGCGCGGTCAGCGCTGCGGCAACCGCCTGCGCCATCTGAAGCTGCTGCGGGCGAAATTCGAATCGCTGCCCCGCGCCGCCCGACTGCGCCAACAGCCCTTGCTGGCCGAAATAGTCAGCCATGCGGTCGGACAATGGCGCGCGTTGGTCTGCTGAAGCCGGAGCGATCATCTTGGTTCCCGAAAGCGTAGCGGCGATCAAGCATGCCTGCCAGAGGAATCAGCGAGGCGATATGCGCCGCGAAACGAACCCGGAAGTTTATTCATCAAGCAATTCGCCGGCGTGTCCTGCCAAGATTCCGCCTCGCTGTTTGGCCAAGACTCTGCTAGGCTGCGCGCGGATGAGGTTCACGGCGCAAGAGGAGTATTACATGCGGCGCGCGCTGACGTTGGCGCGGCGCGCCTTGGGCCTGACTTCGCCGAACCCCATGGTCGGCGCGTTGGTCGTCAAGAACCGCCGCGTCATCGCCGAGGGTTATCATCATCACGCGGGCGGGCCGCACGCGGAAATCCACGCGCTTAACGCCGCCGGCAAACGCGCGGCCGGCGCGGACCTCTACGTGACGCTGGAACCGTGTTCCACACACGGACGCACGCCGCCTTGCACCGACGCGATCATCGCCGCCGGCATCCGCCGCGTGGTCGTCGCCGCGCGCGACCCGAATCCCAGCCATGATGGTCGCGGCATGGCGGTCTTGAGAGACGCGGGCATCAAGGTTGAGATCGGCCTGCTCGGCCACGAAGCGGCGCGGCTCAACGAAGCGTTTAACAAATGGATTCGCACCGGCCAGCCGTTCGTGACCGTCAAGCTCGCGATGTCGCTCGACGGCAAGATCGCCACGCGGCGTGGCGAATCGCGTTGGATCACGGGTGAGGAGGCTCGCGCTTGTGTCCAGGAACTTCGGCGGGCCGCCGACGCGATCCTGGTCGGCGCGGGCACGGTCATCGCTGACGATCCGCAACTGACCGTGCGCGCCGGCAAGGTCGAGCGGCAGCCGTGGCGAGTCATTGCCGACAGCGGGGGCCGCACGCCACTGGAGGCGCGGGTTTTGAGCGACGAGCATCGCGCGCGGACCATCGTGCTGACGACCGCGCAGTCGGCGTCGTCTTGGCGCCGACAACTCGCCGAGCGAGGCGTCACGGTGCTGGAGTGCGCGGCGCGCGACGAGCGCGTGGACCTGCTGGACGCGCTCAAGCAACTGGGCGGCCGAGAAATCACCGGCGTGCTGGTGGAGGGCGGCGGCCAACTGGTCGGATCGCTGCTCGACCAGCGGCTGGTGGACAAG
>JAOACV010000327.1 GCA_026417675.1 Verrucomicrobiia bacterium | reverse complement strand
ATCCGGGACAGCCGAAGAACGCCGAGCGCGCAGCGTCGGGCGCGGAGCGCGGCAATGGCGAAGGCCAGAGCGGAGAGGAGCCGATCCGCCTGCTGCGGTTTGCCAACCGCGTGCCGTTGCTTTACCAACAGGGCGCCTGCGCCATCACCAAGGCGGTGCAAAACGTGGACTGGAAGAACTACGGGCTGAATCAGCCACGCGGCCAGTTGCCTGTGGGGCCGGTGACATTGTTCGTGCACATAGCCAGCGTCTGGGTGCCGTTCACCAGCGAGAGCAAGGAGGCCGTCGCCGGCTATGATGAGATCCTCCGCGAGATCACGCTCGGCCTGCAAGAGCTTGGCCGCCGATTGTCGGTCTATCTCAGCCGCCGACGGCGGGAATTGGAGGCGCAGCGCAAGCGCGACTACATCCAACTCTACATCCCGCACTTGGCGCTCGGTTTGAAACAGATCCTCGGCTTCGGCGACAAGGAGGAAACCAAGGTGATCAACAGGCTTAAGGCGATGCTGGAGCGGACGCATTTGCAGGTGGAAGCCTGATTACCAAGTTTGAGCAAAGGAAACGACGTCATGGCAGCCAATCCGACGACGACCGAGTGGCGCGTCGGCGACGTGATCGCGGACCGCTGGGAAGTGCGCCGCATCGGACGCGGCGGATTGCGGGTGACCTACGATGTGCTAGACCGGCGCGAACACGACTGCTTTGCGGCGTGGACGCTGCAGGACGAGGTATTGGCCCGCCACCCCGAGGCCGCGGACGGCTTTGCGCGCGCGGCCGGCGCGTGGATTGGACTGGCGGAGCACCCGCACATCGTGCCGGCCCGGTTTGTCGAGACGATCGCGGGCAAGCCGTTCGTGTTCGCGCGATACGTCGGCGACGACACCTTGGGCGATTGGATCAGCACGCCGCGGCTGAGCAAGGACATTGCGCGGGCGTTGCAGTTCGCCATGGAGTGCTGCGACGGCATGACGCATGTGGCGTCGGCAGGACTTGTCTACGGCGACCTCAAACCCGACAACTGCGCAATCACGGAAACCTACACGCTGATGCTGACCGGCGTGGGGCTGACCAACGCGTTTTCGGACAAGGCCGCCGGCTCGCGAAGCATCCCCGCGCGCGGCGGCTTGTTTCGCACGCTGACCTTCCGTCCGCGGCGCCCGCCGCAGGTGCAGGGCGATCTGATCAGCGACACGCAGGCGTTGTTGCTGCGGCCCATGTCGTCCAGCGTGCGCGCGGGCACGCCGGCCTATTTGGCGCCAGAACAGTTTGACGAAGGCAAGCAGGCCGGCATGCCGGCCGACATTTATGCGTTCGGGATCATGCTGTTCGAGACGCTGACCGGAGCGCTGCCGTTTGTGGGGCGCACGTGGGAGGAGTTCGAAAGCCTGCACAAGACGCAGCCGGCGCCCGCTTTGCCGGCGGCACGGATCGCGGCGGAGCCGCGTGCGCTGGCGGCGTTGAACGCGCTAGTGCAGCGATGTTTGGCCAAGAAACCGCACGACCGGTTTGCCGACTTCGCCGCAGTCCGCGGCGCGTTGGCGGCCGTTTTCCCGGCGCTGACAGGCCGGCCGGCCCCGGAACCGTTGACGGAGGCCCAGCGCAATGCGGCGACGCTGATCGCGCGAGGCCAAGGGCTTCACCGAATGGGCCGACAGCAGGAAGCGGTGGAATGCTACAACCTCGCGCTCGAAGAAGACGCCGACTCGTGGGCCGCGCTTTCCTGCCAAGCGGTCGCGTTGGCTGCGCTGGGAAGAGTGGACCAAGCCCTCGTCGCAAGCGACCGAGCGCTCCAGCTTTGTCCGGCCCATGACCTGGTGTGGACGTATCGCGGCATGATGATGAAGGCTGCCGATCAGCCGGAGAAAGCGATCGAGTGCTACGATCGCGCCGTTGAACTGAACCCTCTAAACGACCGCGCATGGCTGCGCAAGGGAGAGCTGTTGGAAGCGATGGGACGCACCTACGACGCCCTCGACACCATCAGTCACGCCGTGGAGTTGAACCCGCGCAATGTTGAGGCGCTGCTGGACAAGGCGGCGTTGCTCCACATGATGGGTCGGCCCGTGGAAGAGATCGAGTGTTACGATCGCGCCTTGGCGGTCGCGCCCTCGAGCGAGGACGGCTGGCTGGGCAAGAGCGAGGCACTGGGCGACTTGGGCCGGACAGCCGAGGAATTCGAGTGTCTCGAGCAAGGGCTTCGCCACAATCCCAAGTCAGCAAACCTCTGGTCCCGCAAAGGCGCGTTGCTGGTGGTGATGGCGCGGCCGGTGGAGGCGTTGGCCGAGTCGGAACCATCTGCCGCGTCCCAAGGCGGTCAAAAAACACTGGTCGAACTGGCGCAAGAACTGGCGGCGCAGGGGTCCCACGCCGAGGCGGTGAAGTGTTGCGACCAAGCGCTGCAGGAAAACCCGAAAGACGCCGCCGCTTGGTATGCCAAAGGCGCCATCCTCTTCAACCATATACGCGGCTACCGCGAGGCGCTGCCGTGTTTCGAGGAAAGCCTTCGGCTTGGACTCGCCCAGGCCGCCATGGGCGTCGCGATGTGCCAGCGAACCGCGGGCAGGCAGGAGCAAACCTTTAGACCATGAAAAACCAATCCCCGATCACCAAGACCGAATTAGAGAGCGCCGTCCGCCAAATCGTCGAGGCGACGCCGGTCTATGACATTCACACCCATCTCTACGACCCCGCGTTCGGCGGGCTGCTGCTCTGGGGCGTGGATGAATTGCTCACCTACCACTACCTGGTAGCCGAGGTCATGCGGGCCGACCCGATTGCCTATGATGCGTTTTGGAAACTGTCGAAGACGGAGCAGGCCGATCTGGTCTGGCAGCGGTTGTTCCTCGACCGCTCGCCCATCTCCGAGGCCTGCCGCGGTGTTGTCACCTGCCTCAACGCTCTCGGCTTCGACGTGAAGAAGCGCGACCTCGGCCCCATCCGTAAGGAACTGAAACGCTGGACGCCTGAACGCTTCGTCACGCGCGTCATGGACGTCGCCCGCGTGCGGCGCGTCGTCATGACCAACAACCCGTTCGACAACGCCGAGCGGCCCGTCTGGCTCGCCGGTTTCCAGCGCGACGACCGGTTCCAGGCGGCGCTGCGCTTGGACGAAATCCTTGTCTTCTGGGACAACAATCTCGGCCGCCTGCGCGAGATGGGCTACGACGTGCAAGCTGAGATCAACGACAAGACCGCCAGCGAAGTGCGCCGCTTCCTCGCCGACTGGACACGGCGCATGAACGCGCTCTACTGCGCCGTTTCTCTTTCACCGGAGTTCGACTTTCCCGACGACTCGACCCAGGCGCGACTCATCGAGCGTTGCGTGCTGCCGCACTGCCGCGAACATGGCCTGCCGTTCGCGCTGATGATCGGCGTCACGCGCCAGATCAACCCCGCCTTGCGCCTCGCNGGCGACGGCCTCGTCAAGCCCGCGTCGCTGTGGCCCATCGTCAGCCTCTGCGCCGAGTATCCGGAGAACAAGTTCATGGTCACGCTGCTCGGCCGCGAGAACCAACACGCCCTCTGCGTCACCGCGCGGAAGTTCCGCAACCTGCACATCTTCGGCTGCTGGTGGTTCCTCAACAATCCCGTCCTCATCGAGGAGATGACGCGGATGCGGCTGGAGATGCTCGGCCTAAGCGTCACGCCGCAACACTCCGACTGCCGCGTGCTCGACCAGCTCATTTACAAGTGGGACCACTTCCGCAGGATCCTGACACGCGTGCTGGCCGACAAATACCACGACCTGCTCGTTGCTGGATGGAAACTGACCCGCGCCGAAATCGAGCGCGACGTGAAGCTGCTGCTCGGCGGCGCGTTTGAGAATTTTGTGAAGTGATTTGAAGGAACGCATGAAACTAACAACGAAACCCACAAAACCCGCGGCAACCGAAGCGCCGCGCGTCATCTCCAAGAAGGAGGCCGCCGCCCGCATTGACCGCGTGGCGGAGGAAATCCACAGCGACATCATCCGCAAAATGAGGAAGCCGGAGATGCGGTTCCCGATCCGCGCGCTCTCCAACGTCAAATACGACCCGAAGAAGGGCTACTTCGAGATCACCGGCAAGATGGCGACGCGCACGCTGACCTACAACACGGTCAAGACCTTCGCGCAGTCGGTGCGTCTGTTGGCCACGACCAAGAAC
>JAOACV010000326.1 GCA_026417675.1 Verrucomicrobiia bacterium | reverse complement strand
CCCCAGTATTGCTTCATCCCCTCGATGCCTTTCTCGGCGATCAGACGGGCCGCGTGACGTTGGGAGTCGCGGCGGATGGCTTCGTCCCAATAGGCGCGCACAAGCGGCTCGCCGCCCCGTTGGCGCAGCCATTCAAAGGTCCACTCGTAGTGACCGCAGAAGTCGTAGCAACCCAGCATGATGCCATTCTTCATGAGCAAAGCGGCTTGTTTCTGCAAGCTTTTCCCGGCCGGAAAGTTTTTTTGCACAGCCTCACCGGCTTGTTACGACGCCAGCGTTTAGAAGCCGAGACCGGCCGTTCATGCCGGCTCCGACAATCCGCGATTGCGCGGCGGGCGGTTCGAGATACAATCTGCGGCGATGGACCGACAGACGAATTCACCGTCCTGGATCATCGCGCGGCTGGGCAACGACCTCAACTGGTGGGTGGACGAGGCCAGCGAGGAGGTGTATTGGCCGGAGGAAGGCTTGAGCGTGCTCGACCCGCGCCAGTTCCGCGACGTGCTGGAACGCGTGGCGGAGTATCGGGATGTGGGTTTCGACTTAAAGACGTTCGCGCGGGCGTTCCGGCTGTTCACCCTCGACGCGGAACTGCCCGATGGCCGGCTGCGATTGGCCGCGCTCCGTCGCCCGGTTGAGGAGAGCGAGGCCAAGTTATTTGCGTTGCCGGCTTTTGCCAACGAGGAGGAAAGCGGTTACCGCGATCTAGTCGAGAACCTGATTGAGCTGCGCGTGAAGCTCCTCAACCAGACCCATCACTACGCACACAATCTCGAAACGCTGGACTTGGAGGAAGAATTGCAAAACCGTGCGAACGACCGCTATTTCGACGGCACCCACATTCACTGCTACGACGAGTTGAACGAAATTCTCCAATGGGCGCCCGCGGAGTGGGACGGCGACGAGGAACTGCCGGGCGGAGAAGCGGGATCGGAAGAAGATCCGGCGCGTTAGCGATTGCTCACCAACCAGCGTGTGCCGCTCTTGACCAACGGCGTCAGTTTCCCATCGGGCATGTTGAACTGTTTCGCCCAGTAATCGGCGCGGCTTTCTTCGAGGATGAAGAAGACCCGGCGCGGACCCCGCCACAGCGGCGGCAGGGCGGCCGCCGTCAGAAACTTGTCCTTGCCGAGATTGTGTTCGCGGCAGGCGAACTCGGTCTTCCACGGCACGTCAATCCAATACGCCGGACGGTCGAGATAGAAAAACAGGCTGCTGGCGGCGTGAATGGAGGTTTCCTGCGGGACGCTCTCCACGACCACCATCGCCTGCGGATCGTTGGCCGCCATGATGTGGCGCGCGATACTGGCTAGAGAGAAATACTCCGACATCACGCTCATGCCGCCGGCGGCCATGCCGAGCGGGCCGATCATGGTCAGCGCCACCGCCACGGCTGCCGCGCGAGCGCGTCCGCGCCACGCCAGCCACAGGGCCGCGAGGCTGCCCGCCGTCAGCGTGCCGAAAGCCCACCACATCAGCGGCAGCAAGGCCCGCCAACTGTTGAGCGAGAAACCCTGAATGGTGTTCCATACATTGTCGCGTTGGGCCGTGGGGATGGCGCTTGGCGCGTCCGGGTCGTAAAGCCAGTGCTGCTCCAGCGCCGCAGCAACCAAGCCGCCCATGCCGATCAGCAGCAACACGGCGAATCCTCCAAGGGCGAGCCGGCGCACGCGGCCGGGTTCCAGCGGCTCGCGGGTCCACAACTGACTCACCCACAGCGCGAACGCCGGCCACGCGCTCATCGCGTAATAGTCCTGACGATTGGAGAAGATCAGCGAGCCAAACACAACGCCCAGCCAGACCACGGGCAACCGGTCGGGCAGAGGATCGCCCGCGCGCTGCAACCCCGCGCCGCGGCCGGCCAAGAAGGCCGCCGGAATGAAAAACGACCACGGGAAGAACCACACGATGTGTTGCAGCAGGAAAATCCACAGCGGCACCGGACTGTCATCCGGCGGGTAATGCGTCCCCGCGACATGACCGACCTGTTCGTTAATGAAGTGGAACGACAGAAACCCGGGGAACTTGATTTCCATCGCCACATACCACGGCGCCCAGATGAGCAGAAACAAACCGAGGCCGGTCAGCGAAAACAACGGTCGCAGCGCCGAGCGGGACTGGGGACAGATCAACGCAAGGATTCCCACCACCGCCATCGGGAACAACAATCCATGCAATCCCTTTGCCAGACAGGCCAACGCCCAAAGGAACCACGCGCCGAGATACCACCAGCGCCGGCGCGCCGCGTTTTGATAACCCGCCAGCACGCAGTAGAGCGACCCGGTGATGAAACAGGTCAGGAACGGCTCCGGCATCACCATCTTGCCGAAGATGAACATCCCGAACATCGTGGCCACCGCCATGCCCGCCAGCATCCCGCGCTCCCGTCCGCCAAGCCGCTCCCCAATGCCATACACAAATGCCACCAGCAGGCACATGATAAGCGCCGTGGGCAGCCGCGCGCCCAGCTCGCTGTGACCCACCAGCTTCAGCGACGGCATCGTGAGCCAATAAACCAGCGGCGGTTTTTGCAAACGGGGCAGATAGTTGTTCGTCGGCAGCCTCCAGTAGCCGTCCTGCAACATCTCGTGCGCGCCGCCCGCGTATTGCGTGTCGTTCTCGTCGTAGAGATCGCCCACCGGCGCCGTGCCGATGTAGAGCAGCGCGGCCAACGCCACCGCGCTCGGCAGCGTCCACACGCCCGACCTGCGGGCGGGCGGCGCTTGGGAGGCGGGCGTATGCGCGCGCGATCCGGGGCGAGGCGGGGCAGCCGTCGCCGCTGAGAACATGGGCGTCGCTGCTGACGGGTTATTTGAGGGCGTTGGGTGTTCCGGCGCCATCGAAAACTGGTGTCCTTGATTGAAACGAGCCACGGCTGAGACGGCGTGTCCCGATCTCCGCGCTCCACTGGAACTCTTTTCTATCGTGCCGCGTTTCGCCGCGCAACGGGAATTTCAGAGCATGGTCAGTCTGTCGCGAGCACTCTCTGCGCGAGTTTCCTAGCCTCCGGGTTCTTGTCCTGCTCGCAGACAATCCCCGTGGGCTGGGGCGCGCCAAACAAGTGGTAATACTCTTTTACGACGCTCAGGACGCCGTCGCGGTAGGGCTTGGCGAAGGGGTGGCGGAGGTTGGCATCGTGCCACACGCGGCCCGAATGAGGCGGGCGCGTGTAATCCCACGCGGGCAACGGTCGGAAGATCGGGTGCAGTTTCCGTCGCGTGGGGATCGCCAACTTGAACCCCATAGTCACCGGGGCTTGGCTGGGATAACAGCGCGTCAACGACTGGATGAAGTCCATCCGCTCGGTCGTCAACGACATTTGAATGGTCGGAACGGCTGCGGGCACAGGCTCAAAAAGATTCAGCCATCCCGCCAGGTTGTAGAGAGGAAACTCATAAATCTGTCCGGCGAAATCTGCCGCGCGGGCGGCTTGCACGACGACAAACTGGGTCAAGTCGTGCTGGCAGTGGCCGCCTTCGAACGCAACCACATAAATCTCATCGAACTGCCGGGCGCGCATCAACGCCGTCAGGCTCTCCACCGCCTTCCTCACGCTGGCCGCGTTCGCGAGTCCCCCGCATGAAAGGGTAAACCGCCTGTCGTTCCGAATGCCCACGAGGTCCATCGCCTCGGCCGTTTCCGCAACGCGCCGGTTGTCGCCGGTTGTCCAGACGGCAGTGATGTCCACCGCCTTCTCCTTCAATTGGATCATTCTGCCCAAGACGCCAAACTCATCGTCCTGATGGGCGAAGACGAAAAGCGCTTTCTGCAACGGCGTGACGCGAAGGCCGAGTTCCTCGCGTCGGCCGCGGCCGTCGGGCATTTGTGTTTCCAGAACTGCTTTGTGAGGCCCCATTTGATTGGTTGAGGGCGCCCACAGCAGCAGCCCGGCACGTTCGATGAGTTGCATCCCTTCGGGACCACTCACGAGTTTGACCGAGCTCGCATTTTGAGCATGCCTGAGGTGGATCACGCCGTGGCTGCCGGCACAGAAAACCCGGTCGGACGAGCCGCAGCAGGCGCTCGCAGACATCAGAAACAGCGCGGCAAGGGCCATGGCCTGGAGAAGACACGTTTGTCGCATTGTGAATCGCACCATGAGCAACGCGCGGCCCAGTTTGGGCGGAAAGAACGCCGTTCAGTGAATTGT
>JAOACV010000325.1 GCA_026417675.1 Verrucomicrobiia bacterium | reverse complement strand
GTTCCAATGCGTGTGCGCCAGCCGGCCCTGCCGCAGGATGCGCGCGATGGAGTAGGGGAAGTCCTCGAACCCCATCAGCACGTGGCCCAGTTCCGGGTTCATCGTTACCAGCTTGTGGCCCTGCGCGAGCAGCTTCTTGTTGGCGGGGTTCTTTAGCTTCGCCTCGACATCGGCGCACATGATCAAACCGTCGGCGGTGTTGCGCCAGATGTTGTTGCCGCGCGGCTCGTAGGGCTTCGGCTCGATGGCAATGCGCACGCCGGGCACCTCGTCCATCGCCTCCGCCAACCCGTCTTCAAAGCGGCTCCACATCTCGTGGAATCGCAAACCGAAACTCAACTCGTAGCCGTCGCCGCCGGGCCAGACCACCGCGAAGTCGGTGTTATGCTCGCGGTTCATCTTCAGCGTCTTGACCAGCAACTCCACCGCCTTCTGGCGCGCGGCCTTGACCGGGTTGGAGAGCGAGCCGTAGGCGAAATCGGAATCCCAAAACAGGTTAGGGATGATCGTGATCAGCCGCACGCCGGCTTCGCGTTCGAGGCGTTTGTAGAGGTGGATGTTTTCTTCGTTGACCTCGTTCGGGTAATGCGCCTCGACGCCTTTCAGCCCATGCGCCGCAAGCTCCGCGGCGATCTCCAGCCGTTGGGCGATCGTCAGCGGCTTGTGATACGCATCGTGGAACCGGATGGCGCCCGGCGCGAAGAACCACACGCCTGCCGAAAACTTCGGCTCCAGTTTGAAACTCTTCAAATGTTTGATCAGCGCATCGCCGCTTTTCACCTTGGCTTGGTTCCGATGGTCAACGAGTGGCATAAGTCTTCCTCTACGGTGTTGTGGGTTGTCTGTTTGTTTCTTTCGCGGGCGGTGCTCTTAGCAGAGCGCGGTAGCTGAATTCAAGCACGACTTGGCCATGGGCGGGCACGTTGGTTTCCCATCGCAGCCAACGCCCGCCCGCCGCATCGCGCTCATGTGCCGCGGGCGGCACGGTTTCCTCGACCGCGCCCGGCGACGCCCGCAACACCAGCGCGCGCAGCGGCGAGGGCGAGAGGTTCGTCAACACAATGGTTCCCACGGCGCGCACTTCGTCCCGCGCTTCACCCTCGGACGATCGCGGCGCGGGGCGGCGGCTGATTTCCTTGATACGCCGCTCGACACGCAGCGGCGCGCTTTCCTCCAACACGACCATGCCGACGCCGCCCGGCGGGGTCGCCGGAAACGCGAGTTTGCCCAGAGGCGCTGCCGGCCATGGCGAACTGGTGCGGTTGACCAGGCGCAGCGCCGGATGCACCAACGGCGGCGCCTCCGCGCTGTCCAGCAGGATCACTTGGACGAGTGACTCGCACGGCACGTTCTCCGAAAAAAGCGCCGGATTGCCGTTGTCCAAGTCTGTCAGTTCCCAAGCCGGTCCTTCCGGCGCCAGCGCGAGTCTGGTCCGCACTTTTGAGAGGCCGGTGAGATTGCCCTCCAGCCGCGCGCGCAATGTCAGGCGGACCGTCGTTGTCCCGTTCGTGGCGAGTTCATACACGGGCGACCAGCGCGCGTCGCCCAATGTGTAGGCCAGTCGCACACCCGTTGGGCAGTTGGTGCTAATACACCGCGCCACGAGCGCGGGCACCCGCTCGACCGTTTCATTCTCTGTGCGCAAAGGGCCGTCAAGGCGGCGCAACACGGAGACCGCCGAAGCGGCAACCCCCACCGTGCGATTGGTGGTTTCTTCGATCAGCGCCAATTCGCCCGAGAGCCTGAGCAGTCCGCGAAAACACTCGTTGGTGCCGGCGCGCACTTCGACCCGGGCGCCGACGTTGGCCGCCAGCAGGCTGATCATGTTTGTCGCGGCCGTTGCGCGCCGGCGCGCCAGTTCGCCGAATCGCGCCGGTCCGTCGAAGACCGCCGCCGGCGAAAGCTCGATCCGCGGGTCGTGGCCCGGTTTCTGCAACGACGCAAAGGGAAGATCGAGCCAGCAGACCTCGCCAGTAGCGACCGGCCGCACGCTCTCGCATTCCACCCGCGCGCCGCCGGTGGCGAAGACGATGACATTGGTGGCGCCCCAAGCCAGTTCGGTCTGCGCCGACGCGCGCATCACAGCGAGACAAACGATCGCAACGAGTGGCTTTCCTTGCATGGTCAGGCGCGTGGCTTATAATCCCCCGGCTCATGAGACTCCAGACCAAAACCACTCCGGCCCTTGGCGAGCGCGCCGAGGCGGTCGTCTTTTTTCTTTACGCCGAGCAGAAACCCGCCGCGCTTGGCCCCGTCTTTCGCGGGCTGAACGCCGAGGAATTCTCCGGCAAACCGGGCCAACTCTGTTTGGTCCACACTCAAGGCAAGCTCGCCGCGCCCCGCGCGCTGCTAGTCGGTCTGGGGCCGCGCAAAAAATTCACGCTCCCGCAACTGCACCGCGCCGCCGCCGCTGCGACGCGCCAACTGCGCAAGGTCGGCGTCAGACGCGCCGCGTTTGAGGCCGGCGACGCCCGGCGGGCCGGCGTCATTGCCGAGGCCGCCGTCATGGCGCAATACGATTTCGACCGGTTCAAGCCTTCCGACGCGCCGTCCAAAACGAAGCTGGCCGGCGCCACGATTCATGTGCGCTCCGGCGAGGAATCAGCCGCATCCGCCGCCGTCCATCGCGGCCAGATCATCGGTGAGACCGTCAACTGGACCAAAGCCCTTGCCAACCTGCCGGGCAACATTATCTACCCCGCCACGCTTGCGGCGCGCGCACAGGCGCTCGCCCGCGAGTCGCGGGGCCGGCTGCGTTGCCGCGTCCTCGACAAGCGCGCCTTGGAACGCGGCGGTTTCGGCGGTCTGCTCGCCGTCGGCGGCGGCAGCGCCCGCGAGCCGCGCCTGATCGTGCTGGAATATCATGGTGGTTCGCGTTCTCCGAACGCGAAGCCGTTCGCGATTGTCGGCAAGGCCATCACCTTCGACAGCGGCGGCATTTCCCTCAAACCCGGCGAAAAGATGGACGAGATGAAGTGGGACAAGAGCGGCGGGGTGGCCGTGCTGGGCATCCTGCGCGCCGCGGCGTTGCTGCGGTTGCCGGTAAACCTGCTCGGCGTCATCGCCGCCGCGGAGAACATGCCGAGCGGCACCAGCTACCGTCCCGGCGACATCGTCACGGCGCGCGGCGGCAAAACGATTGAGGTGATCAACACCGACGCCGAAGGCCGCATCATTCTCGCCGACGCGCTGGCCTATGCGTGCGAGCGGAAACCGCAGGCCATCGTGGACCTCGCCACGCTGACCGGCGCGTGCGTCGTCGCGCTCGGCCACGACATCGCCGGCGTGATGGGAAGCGATGCGGGGTTGATCAAACGAATCCGGCGCGCCTCCGAGGCGACGGGCGAAGAGGTTTGGGAACTGCCGCTGCGTGACCAGTTCCGCGAGATGGTCAAGAGCGACGTCGCGACCGTGAAGAACTCCGCTGGTCGCTGGGCTGGCACCCTTACCGGCGCGGCTTTCCTGCAAGCGTTTGTGGACGAAAAGGTCCCGTGGGCGCACCTCGACATCGCCGGCCCGGCCTGGACCGACAAAGCCAGGCCGCATCACGAAAAAGGCGCGACCGCGTTCGGCGTGCGGCTGATGATTGAGATGTTGTCGCGAGGATGATCGCGACGCGGATCCCGACGTGAGGCGTGAGAAACGCTTTTGCCAGCCTCTTGTGCGTCGTTAAGGGGGAAGGTTGCGCGCCTGGAAACGCTCGACCGGCGCCGCACTTCGTTGTGCCGACGAAATCTGCTTGAATTCCGCACCGTGTTGTGGCGTAGCCTTTCCGCGCGAATCAAATCGCACGATGTCAACTGCAACAACCCAATTAAAGGAACCAGTCATGATTTCTCGCCGTCATTTCATCCAACTTGGCGCCGGCGCCGTCTGTGCGGGCGCGATCAGGCCCGCGAGCCTCTTCGGCGAGGACGCCGCGAAGAGGATACCGGTCGCGTTGCAGCTTTACTCGGTCCGCAAAGACTGCGCAAAGGATCTCGTCGGCACGGTCACGGCCGTGGCCAGAATGGGTTACAAGGGCGTCGAGTTCGCCGGTTACTACAATCAGGACGCCAAGACGCTACGCAAGCTGCTCGATGACTGCGGCCTGAAGTGCTGCGGCACGCACACCGGCCTGCCGACGTTGCTCGGCGACAAGCTCAAGGAGACCGTCGAGTTC
>JAOACV010000324.1 GCA_026417675.1 Verrucomicrobiia bacterium | reverse complement strand
TGGTGATGCAATGCGCCCTTCGGTTTGCCGGTTGAACCGGACGTGTAGTGCAGCACCGACGGCGTCTCGCCGGGAGTCAGCGGCGTTTCAAAATCGCAAGAGCTTTCCCGCAACAGCGCCGGCAAACTCAAGATGTCAGCAGCTTCATGCTCGGCGGCGTCCACGACGAGGATGCGCTTCAGGCTGGGCAGTTTATCACGGATGCGGAGCAGCTTCTTGAGGTAGCTCTTGCGGGTCAGGACGCCTTTGGCCTCCGCGTCGCCGAGCCGGTCTAGCAACGCCTCCTCGCCGAAGTTGGAGAAGAGCGTTCCCGTGATCAGGCGGCTCTTCAGCGCGCCGAGGAACGAGAAGTAAACCTCCGGCATCTTTGGCAGGAAGATGAAGAACACGTCGCCCGGCGCAAATCCCAGGTTCTGCATACTGTTCGCAAAACGCGCGCTCTCCCGCTCCAAGTCGCCGAACGAGTAGTCTGCCTGCTCGCCGTGCGGACCGATCCAGCGCATGGCGGTCTTGCCGGCCAGACCGCGGTCGCATTGGAGGCGCGTGCAGATGTGGCCGATGTTGAATTGGCCTTCCGGTGTCGGAAGCAGTTGTTCGCTCGTCATGACTCGTCAGTGAAACCTTCCTCAACGCTCATGCTGGTTCTCAACACCTCGCCACCGCGCCGGCATCCGTCACGCGTTGCACCAGAAGGGGACTCTCCGCCAGACAGAAAACGACCAGCAGGCGATTGAAGCGGACGGACTTCATCTCGCATCCTCAGGCCGCGTCGGAATCTCATTGTGCAAGCTCGCTGTTCGCCGAACGGAGCCGCATCCTACAACCTCGTCTTTCTTATGGCAACCTTCACGGCGCGCTCATGCAGTCCTGACTTGTCTTTTCGGCGTCGCGAGGTAGAAAAGGCCCGCTCAATCGTGACGACCTGGACCATGAAAACAACGAACCGCTTCACGCGCCGGCAGTTCCTGAAATCGTCAACCGTCGCGCTCAGCGCGCTGACCGTTTTGCCACGCCGTTTGTTCTCCCAACCGCCCAGCGAGACGCTCAACATTGCCTGCATCGGCGTTGGCGGCCGGGGCGAGGCGCACGTCTGGACCAGTCTGAAGGAGAACCTCGTCGCCATCTGTGACGTGTCGCAGCGCGCGCTGGACGGTTGGGGCAAGCGCATCGAGAAAACCTACCAGAAGGACAACATCAGCAAGCCGATGCCGAAGACGTTCACGGACTACCGCGAACTGTTCGACAAGATGGAACGCGACATTGACGCGGTGGTCGTAGCCACGCCGGACCATCATCACGCGCCGACCTCGATGCGCGCCCTCAAACTCGGCAAGCACGTCTATTGCGAGAAACCGCTGACGCACAACATCCACGAGGCGCGCCAACTGATGCTCGCCGCGCGCGAGAAAAAGGTCGCCACACAGCTTGGCAACCAGGGCCGCGCCGAAGAAGCGTGGCGGTTGCTCTGCGAGTATCTGTGGTCGGGCATCATCGGCCCGGTGCGCGAGGTCCACTTTTGGACCGACCGGGCCGGCACGCCGAAGCGGTTCTGGTGGCCGCAAGGCGGCACGCGACCGCCGGGGGAAGACCCCGTGCCGGCGTGGCTCAACTGGGATTGCTGGCTCGGTCCCGCGCCGGTGCGACCGTTTCTCGACACTTACAAAGAAGGCAAATTCAAGGGCAAACACGTCTATCATCCGTTCGTCTGGCGCGGCTGGTGGGACTTTGGCACCGGCGCCCTCGGCGACATCGGTTGCCATGCGATGAGCGGACCGTTCACCGCGCTGAAGATCGAGCACGCAAGCGCGGTCGAGCTGGTCAAGGACACCGGCGACAACACCAGCGAGATGTTCCCCACCTCCGCGATCATCCGCTTGGACATTCCCGCGCGGGCCGACATGCCGCCGTGCAAACTGTTCTGGTATGACGGTGGACTCTATCCACCGCGCGAAATGCTTGAGCTGCCGGAAAGCGCCGAGATGCCCGACAACGGCACCGTTTTCATCGGCGACAAAGGAAGAATGAAATGGAGCCATGCCACCGCGCCGGTGTTAATTCCGGAGTCGAAGATGAAGGACTTCCAGCCGCCGCCAAAGACCTTGCCGCGTTGCGAAAGCAACCACTTCGTCGAGTGGACCACCGCCTGCAAAGGCGGCCGGCCCGCATTTTCCAGCTTCGATCACGCCGGGCCGCTGACCGAATTGGTTCTCCTCGGCAACCTCGCCATCCGCGCGGGCGTCGGCCGGAAGGTCGAGTGGGACAGCGCCAGCCTGACAGTCAAGAATCTGCCGGAGTTGAACCCGTTCGTCGGGCGCCAGCATCGGAAGGGATGGGAAATCTGAACGCCATGAAAAGGCGCCGGCTTGTCATTGTTGCAATCGCTGCATGCGCCGCGTCGGGCATCGGGGACGAGCCGCGTGTCAAAGAACAACCCCGGCCAGATGTGGGGCTCATTACGACCAAGCCGCTGGTCTATGACGCCGATTCACCCGACGCGAAGATCCAGGGGCTTTACGAAGGAACCTGCAAGGACGCCCGAGGCGCGCATAAGCTGGAAGCGCGCGTCGTCGCCCAAGGTGGCGGCGTTTACAAGGTTTTCATCCGGCAAACGCTCCCCGATGGCAAGGTCGCGAAGATTGACGGCATCGCAACGACTCGAGGCGAGAAGGTTTCTTTCAAGTGCGTCGCCGGCGGTGTCGAATGGAACGGTGTGTATGCCCATGCCGCGTTCACAGGCGGCTGCGGTGAAGGTTGCACGCTGCATCTCAAGCGCGTCCAACGAAAGCCGCCCACCCTTGGCAAGAAGCCGCCGTCGGGCGCCATCGTGTTGCTCGGCGGAAAGAACCCCGATGACGAACTGGTCAGACGCAAGGCCAAGGATGGCACCGAGCCGCCGTGGAATCCCGTGGCCGCGGACGGCTCCATGCAGATCACCAAGGGCGGCTGGGTCTCGAAACGCCTGTTCGATGGCAGCTTCAATCTTCACGTCGAGTTCCAAGTTCCCTTCATGCCGACCGAGCACGGCCAGAAACGCGGCAACAGCGGCGTCTATCTGCCCAACGGCGATGAAATCCAAGTGCTCGACTCGTTCGGAGACACGACCTATCTGGGCGGCGGCTGTGGTGGTCTTTATCGCTACAAAGACCCCGACGCCTTCGACACGTTCTCGCTCGCTTCGCTGCCGCCGCTGGAATGGCAAACCTACGACGTGGAGTATCGCGTGTCGCCGGGTGCCAAACCGCACGTGACGGTCTATCACAACGGGATCAAGATTCACGACAACGTCGAGCTAAAGAAAGACGCCAAAGCTGGCGCGTTCCATTTCCAAGACCACGGCAACCCCGTTCGCTACCGCAACATCTGGGTCCTGCCGGTCGTAGGGAAGTGAACACCGCTGCTCTATCCGCGCGAAGACCCGCCATGCCAACGCGCCGGCCAGCCCTGCTGCTACTCGGCCCGACCGGCTCCGGCAAGACGCCGCTGGGCGAATTGCTGGAAGCGGAAGGCTTCCATGGCCGGCGTTGCGCGCACTTTGACTTCGGCGCGCACCTGCGACGGATTGATAAGACGGGTGTTGCGCCGGAAGGGCTTGGCAAAGCCGATGTCGCATGGATCCGGCGCGTGCTTCATCAGGGCGCGCTCTTGGAGAACAAGCATTTCCATCTCGCGCGCGCCATCTTTGAGGGGTTTGTGCGCGAGAAACAACTCGGACCTAATCATTGGCTGGTCTTGAACGGCCTGCCGCGCCACGTCGGCCAAGCGGCGGATGTGGATGCGATGGTTGATGTGCGTGCGGTGATTTATCTGCGCTGTCCAGCGGAAGTCGTGCGTCAACGCATCTGCCTCAACACGGGTGGCGACCGATTTGACCGCGCGGATGACTTACTCGACCGGATCGCCGCCAAGCTGCGTGTTTTCAAGAAGCGCACGTTGCCGTTGATCGAGCATTATCGAAGCGCCGGCGCGCAGATTGTGGAGGTGGAGGTTGGATCGCGCTCGACCCCGCAGGAGGTCCTCCAGACCGTCGAAAGCAGATTGTTGATATGAAGACACGACCCGATGTATCACGCTGCCCCACACACCCGGAATTGAACGACACCAAAGTATATCCGCCAATTCTCTTGTCTGACAATTCGCGGCCGTTTATGGTCATGGCCCAGCAC
>JAOACV010000323.1 GCA_026417675.1 Verrucomicrobiia bacterium | reverse complement strand
ACATCGCGCTCTCCAGCGTCGCTGTTCCGCTGGCCACCATGCCGGCCGTCGCGCGCTGCATCAATTCGTGCGCGCCGCCCACGCGAACCTCGACCGGCAAATCGCCAACCAGTCCGCGCGCAAGCGACGCGATCTTCTCCGACGCCGCCGCCAGCTCGAACCGCAACCCCGGCCGGCCCCGACGCAGCAATCTCGCCGCGTCAGCCATCGCCGGCAGGATGCGCGAAACTTCCTGCGCCCTGCTGCCCGGCAATAGCGCCACCAGGTCCGCCTCGCGCGGCAGCCTTTCCGGGCGTTGTCCCAATTCTTCCACCAACGGATGGCCCACAAATTCCACCGCCAGTTGTGACGCGTGGCGCGCGTAGAATGCCTTCTCGAAAGGAAAAATCACCATCATCAAGTCCACATCGCGCGCGATGCCCACCACCCGCCACGGCGCCCACGCCCAGACCTGCGGGCTGATGTAGTAGAACACGCGGATGCCGCGCGCCTTCATCTGCCGGGCGAAGCGCAGATTGAAGCCGGGGTAGTCGGTCAGAATCACCGCGTCGGGCCGGCGGCGCTCGGCCTCGCCGACCAGTTGCCAGAAGAAGCGGCGGAACTTCGCGTAGTTGGCGAGCACGTCGGTCAGCCCGACGACCGCGTGCTCGGTGAGGTCCAGCAACAGCTCCACGCCCGCCTCCTTCATGCGCGGCCCGCCCGCGCCGAACAGTTTCACGCCCGGCCGCTGACGCTGCAGCTTCGCCGCGAACCGCGCGGCGTGCGTGTCGCCGCTGACCTCGCCGGCGATGAGCATCAATGTTGGCGCTTCACGGCCCGCGCTCATCGTGCGCCCCGAATCTGCTGCGTGATGGCCAGGGCCACGTCCAGCGCGCGTTTGGCCTGTTCGCCGCTGACCACCGGCGCGCGCCGCTCGCGCACGGCGTCCACGAACGAGGCCAGTTCGAGTTTTAACGGCTCCTCTTTTTCGATCGGCACCGGCTCGCGGATAATGGTCTTGCCGGCGAATTGCGAGATGACCGTCGCGGCGGCGCCCTGCGCGCTCCAGCAGCTTGGCCAGCAGGCCGCTTTCGCGCACGTCCTCGTCGGGCCGCGCGATGCGGTAGATTTGCCCCTCCTGCCGCATGTAGTCGAGCGAGAGGTAACTGGAACTGGTGAAGACGCGGATTTTCCTCATGCGCTCCGCGCTGACGCGGGAGCAGGTGATGTTGGCGACGCAACCGTTGGCAAACCGCAGGCGGGCGTTGGCGATGTCCTCGCTGGCCGAGAGCACCGGCACGCCGACGGCGTCCACCTGCGCGAGCGGCGATTTGACGAGATGCAGGATGATGTCGAGGTCGTGGATCATCAGGTCAAGCACGACGCCGATGTCGGCGGAGCGGCCCGGATGCGGCGAGAGCCGGTGCGCCTCGATAAACCGCGGCTCCGCGGCAACCTGGTCGAGGTATTTCAACACCGGGTTGAAACGCTCGACGTGGCCGACCTGGAGGATCAACCCACGCGCCTGCGCCAGCCGGACCAGTTCCTCGGCTTGCGCGGCGTTGTCGGTTATTGGTTTTTCGACCAGCACATGCTTGCCGCGCTCCAGCAGCGAACGGGCGATTTCGAAATGGTGCTTTGTCGGCGCCGCCACGCTCAGGGCGTCGCAGGCATCGGCCAGCGCCTCCGCGCTCTCGAACGCCCGCGTTCCATGTTTGGCCGCGATCTGCCGCGCGGTCTCGCTCCGCGGATCGAAGACGCCCGCCAAGACCACGCCGGGCACCTCCGCATAGACGCGCGCGTGCTGCGGGCCCAAGTGCCCCGTGCCGATCACGCCGACTTTAATGGCAGGGGACATCGCAGTGCTTCAGAGAGCCGCCCCGCAAACCGCTAGCCGCGCGCGCTCCGCCGCGGCGAGGGTGGCTTCATTATCCAGCAACAGCGTCCGGCCCGCATCGACGGCCAGCACGGCGACACGGCCCGCGGCGCAGCTCTCGATGGTGCGCGGGCCGATGACGGGCACGTCGAAGCGCATGTCTTGGTTCGGCTTGGTGACCTTGACGACGACCGCGCCTCCCTGCTCGCCGGCGAGCGCGCCGCCGCGGCGGATGCATTCGTCGGTGCCTTCGAGGGCCTCGACGGCCAGCACGGTGCCGTTCTTGACGACGACGGTCTGGCCGATGTCGAACGCGCTGACGCCCTTGGCCAGCTTCAGGCCGAACGCGATGTCCTTTTGTTGCTCTGCCGACGGTTTGCGTTTCCCGATGGGGCCGGCCGGCGCCAGGTAGTCCTCCATGAACGTCGTGGCGGGCAGCAACGTCACGCCGTCCTTCTTCAGTTCGTCAGCGACCGCGCCGAAGATCGTCTCGGCGTTCTTTTCCTTCAGCCGCGCCATCAGGGTCACGAGGCGCAGGTCGGGGCGCAGATCGCGAAACAGGTTTTTCGGCGCGACCTGCCCGGCCATGATCGCCTCGGTCACGCCGCGGTCGGTGAGCGCGTGGATGAGGCGGTTGAGCTGGCCGAGCTTGACCCACTCGACGTGGTCGGCGGCGCGCGCGATCTGCGGTGAGGTTTCGCCCTCAAAGGCGACGGCGACCACCTGCCGGACGCCGTGTTGGCGCGCCGAGGCCGCCAGCAACAAGGGATAGCTGCCGCTGCCGGCGATGATGCCGATGCGTTCCATGTCAACCTTCGCCCCGGCTCGGCAGACTGCCGATGGGCTGGCATAGCTCGATGCGATTGCCGTCCGGGTCGTAACAGTAAATCGCGTGATACCCGCTGCTGCCGGCCCGCAGGTCGGTCACCGTATGAATCTTGTGCGCCTGAAGCGCTGCGCGCGCCGCCCGGATGTCCGTGACCTCGATCGCGACGTGTTGCAACGGATTGATGTTGGTGTCGCTGGCTTCAATCAAGTGCAATTCCTGCGCGCCAAGGAAATACCACACGCCGGGACGAATCAGGTCCGACGGCCGGCGCATTGGCGTCAGCCCCAGAATCCGTTCGTAAAACACGCGCGCCCGTTTCAGATCGCTGACGACCAGCGACACGTGCGGGATGCCCCGCGCTTGGAAGGTCCTCTTGGCGGTTGTCATGGCCACGCTTATACCCGCCATCGCCCGAGGCCGACAAGCGATTTGTCCGCGCGCGTGCGGGGTCGCGCTCCCGACGCGACCTTGCGGGCTTGCGGCGCGCCGTCGGCGCTTGCTTGCGCGTGGAAAACCGCTATCGTGTTCGCGCCGGTCAGGGACAAACCGAAACTGCGAATGGTCGAAGCGTTTCCCGTGCAACACGACGGGCGGGAAATGATCATGCTGCGCGATCCGTTGCGCTGGACGGAGAACATCCTGTTCGTGCCGGCGGGCCTGCTGCCGATCCTGCAACGGTTCGACGGCGACCACAGCGTGCTCGACATCCAGGCCGAGATCATGCGACGCAGCGGCCAGTTGGTGCCGAGCGATTTCCTGCGCGGCATCGTCGCCAGGCTCGACGAGGGCCTGATGCTCGACAGCCCGCGGTTTCAAGCGCACCGTGAACGGCTCCTGCGCGAGTTTCGCGAGTCGCCCGTGCGGCCCGCGGCCAATGCCGGCGCGAGCTATCCGGCCGAACCGGACAAGATCACAGCGATGCTCCGCAACCATTTCTTCGCCGCCGGCGGTCCCAACGGCCCCGGAGCGGCGCGGGAAACGCGGGGGCGTCTGGTCGGATTGATCGCGCCGCACATTGACCTGCGGCGCGGCGGCGTCTCGTTCGCGTGGGCCTACCATCAGTTGCGGGGCCGCGATGACATCAAACTGTTCGTCATCCTCGGCACGGGCCATCAACCGATGAAACACCGCTTCGGCGGCATCGGGAAGGACTACGCGACGCCCCTCGGCGTGGCCCGAACCGACCACGAGGCGATGCAGGCGCTGGCGGCGGGGTTGCCATTTGATTTCTTTGAGGACGAATGGGCGCACCGCTCCGAGCACAGCATCGAGTTCCAAGTCCTCTACCTGCAGCATCTCTTCGGCGGCCAGCTCAACGCGCGGATCGTCCCGGTGCTGGTCGGCTCCTTCCACGAGTTCGGCCAAACCGGCGCGTCGCCCGCGAGCGACGCCGAGGTGGCGGCGTTCACGAAGGCGCTGCGGCAACTGCTGGAAGTCAGCCGTGGCCGCGCGTGCGTCATCGCCGGCGTGGACTTCGCCCACATCG
>JAOACV010000322.1 GCA_026417675.1 Verrucomicrobiia bacterium | reverse complement strand
TCTTCGACACGCGTCGCTCCGCTTACACTGCCGGCGCGGAGTTCTCCCCGGCCGGAATCCTCCGCGCCAAGAACGAGACGCTTAGTTGCGAAGCTGCCGAACGGCTCGCGGAAGCGATGAGCACCCAGCTCCAGCCGCACCCGCCCATCTTTCTGGCCATGCTCTGCGTCACCTTCGATGCCGCCACCGGCGAGTTGCGCTACGCCAACGCCGGTTTACCCGATCCCATCCTGCGCAGCGCCGACGGCGCCGCCACGCTGCCCACGGCAGGCGGCCCCGCGCTCGGTATGTTGCCCGGCATGGAGTTCGCCGAGAACACCCGCACACTCGTTGGCGGCGAAACGCTCGTGCTCTTCACCGATGGCCTCAGCGAGGCCCGCAACCTCGGCCAGGTCGAGTTCGGCACCGAGCGGATTTGCGAGTCGCTGTCCCAACCGCACGGGGACGCCGCAGGCGCGGCCCTGCGGCTTGCGGAGGACGTGCGCCATTTCATGGGTAGCGCCGAGCCGCACGACGATCTGACGTTCCTGGTCTTGCATTACGCCAAGGGCTGACAATGCCCACGCTGACCGTCCAAAGCCACCCGCGTCACCTGGCCGACGTGCGCCAGTTTGTCCGCGGCATCGCCGCCGAGGCCCAATTCGACAAAGATCTGACTTTCCACATTGTGCTCGCCGTGGACGAAGCCTGCGCCAACATCATCCGCCACGCCTACGGCGGCGACTACGGACGGGACATCATCATCGAAGCCGATGTGACCCCTGATGCCGTCGAGTTCCGTCTGCGCGACTTCGGCAAACAGGTGGATCCGGCCAAGATGAAGTCGCGCAACCTTGATGACATCCGCCCCGGCGGCCTCGGCTGCCATCTGATCCGCAAAACCTTCGACACCGTNGAATACACCCACCTCGACGTCGGCACCCAGCTCCGCCTCGTCAAGCGCCGCGTGTCAGCCATCCAGCCCGGAACGAAACCGTAGCGGTTATTTTGGGGAATGCGAAGTCCGCCTGTCCCGGCATTGCGCACGGACCGGCAAAGAATCGAAAAGACGCGTTCTCTCCGGTCGGATGCGGGAAACCGATGGCCTGGAAGTGAACGCGCCAGAGATCAGCACCACGAAACGCGCCTGGATTCAGAAACTGCGATGCCCCCAACCGGGATCACGTGTAAAGAACGCGGTCCATCTGGGCGGAAATGTCGGCCAGCCGCCGGCGGTCGCCGCCGCGCACTTCGGCGGTGGCCCAGCTCTGGAACCCGATGGCCTTCAGCTCCTCGCGCACGCGCTTCCAATCAATGTCACCCTGCCCGATCGGCAGGGCGAAACCCTTGGCCATGCCTTCCTTCATGGCGACCTTGAGGCTGTATTCCTTGATGTGAATCTTTTCGATGCGTTTGCCGAGAACCTCGATCCAGTGTTGCGGCCAGCCCCAGCGCATGACGTTGCCCACGTCGAAATAAGCCTTCACCCACGGGCTGGCCAATTCATCAATGTAGCGGGCCATCGTCAGCGGCTCGATGAGGAAGGTCGCCCAGACGTTCTCGATGAGGATTTTGATCTTTTTCTTCTCGGCATGCGGAATGGCAGCCCGAATCAGTTCCTGCGAGCGCCGGTAGTTCTCCATGAACGGGCCGTTGGGATCGGCACGCACGACGTGCAGGACGGTGGTCGCCCCATAGATTGCCGCCTCGTTTATGGCGGCTTCGAGGTCGCCCTGGCTGCCGTTGGACACTCCGTGAATGGGAACCCCCGCCTTCTCGCTGGCGCGGGCCAGAGCCTGCATTTCCTCCGCGCTTCGTTTGGGTGCGCGTGTGGTGACTTCAACGCCTTCGAACCCCACGTCTTTGACAAGGCGGAATTTGTCTTCGTCGGAAAGCTTCTCCTGAACCATGCTCCATCCGAGCGCCTTCTTGATGCGGCCGGCTGGCTCGGCCGCCTCAGCCGGTGATGCGCGGCCCAAAAGGGGCGATGCGACTACGCTTCCGAGAAGCAGTCCGCTGGTGTGAATGAAACTCCGCCGATCCGTCTGTGATTTCATAGGCAGGCATTGAGTCGAACTCATGGTTGTTGAAACATGTCCGCCGCGCACTATGCCAGTTCGCCCTGCGGTGTCAACGTGCGTGTCGCGTCGTCACACGATTCGCTCGACGCCGCGGCGAGGAGGGCGTAGAGTTCCGCCAACTCGGAGGCTACATGATGAAAAAGACATGCTTGTTGTGGTTGTGCCCGGTGACAATGGCGGCCGGGCTGTTATGGTTTGCGGGAACGACGACGGCTCCGGCTCAGGACCGGGAACGCGGCCGTCTTGAGGAGCGGATCGAGCGGTTGGAGCGGCGCGTCGGCGAAGTAGCCGAACGTCAGGAGCAAATGATGAAACACGTCGGCCCTGCGATCGAGCGCCTGATGAAGGAACCCCAGCCGGAACCGAAAACAGCCCGCCCCGGCGTGCCGCCGCCTGCCCCCCAGCCAACACCCCCCGCGCCGCCTGCTGGGCCACCGTGCCCACCTCCGGTCAAGGGGTGCCCTTGCCCGCTCCTCGGAGGTTTGCTGGTGTTCTTCGCGATCATCAACATCCTGATCGCGGTCTGGATTTACACCGACATCCGCAAACGTGGTGAGGGGCACGGCATCTTTGTCGCGCTGGCGCTCCTGGCTGGAATCCCCACAGGCATCATTTACGCCATCGTGCGCATCGGGGACAAGAAGTCCTGAGCCATGGAATGAGCCGACATGGTTGTGGCGACGCCGACCATGCAATCCGCGCCGGGCGATCTTCGGGCCGAAGTGTTGGCGCTGAAGCAACAGCGCTGCGCCGTCATCCTCGCGCACAACTACCAGATCCCGGAAATCCAGGACGTGGCGGATTTCGTCGGCGACTCGTTGGGGTTGTCGCAACAGGCCGCGAAGACCGACGCGGCAGTGATTGCTTTCTGCGGTGTGCATTTCATGGCCGAGACGGCGAAGATTCTCAACCCGGACAAGACCGTCATCATGCCCGACCCTGATGCGGGCTGTTCGCTGGCGGACTCCTGCAACGCCAGCGCGCTGGCGGCCTGGAAGGCCCGCCACCCGGATCACTACGTCGTCAGCTACATCAACTGCACCGCTGCGGTGAAGGCGCTCAGTGACATCATCTGCACCTCCGGCAACGCCGTGCAGATCGTCCGCAGCGTGCCGCCGGAACGCCCGATTTTGTTCTGTCCCGACCAAAACCTCGGCCAGTGGGTCATGCAACAAACGGGCCGGCGGATGGATCTGTGGCCGGGCGTGTGTTATGTGCATGTGCAGTGGACCCACGACGCGGTCCTCAAGCTCAAGCGTGACCATCCCGGCGCGCCGCTGGTGGCCCACCCGGAGTGTGTCGGCCCGGTGCGCCAACTGGCCGACGAGGTTTGCTCGACAGAGCGGATGGTGAAATTTTGCCGCGAAAGCTCCGCGACGACGTTCATCATCGCCACCGAGGCGGGCATGCTCCACCGTCTGCGCAAGGAATGCCCCGGCAAGAAGTTCGTTCCCGCCGCGACCGAGAACTGCCACTGCAACGAGTGCCGGTTCATGAAGCTCAACACGCTGGTCAAACTCCGCGATTGCCTGCGCAGCCTGTCCAACCAGGTCGAGGTCCCGCGCGACGTGTGCGCGCGAGCGCTGGCGCCGATCCGGCGGATGCTGGAGGTCAGCGCGGCGTGAGACCCCTCTCGTATTCCGTGTCGCGTATTGCGCAGGCGGGCCGCCGTGGGTATTCGTTACGCATACGGAATACGTCCTGCGAACCATGTCTTCCTCCCGCCGACTCGCCCGCGAACGCCGCACAGTGCTGGCGATGATTCGGATTTACTGCCGCGACCATCATGCCTCGCGCGGCGAACTCTGCGCCAAATGCGTCGCGTTGTGGAACTATTGCCGGAACCGGCTCGACAAGTGCCCGTTCGTGGAGGAGAAACCCACCTGCGTCAAATGTCCGATCCATTGTTACCAGCCCGCGCCGCGCGAACAGATCAAGGCGGTCATGCGCTATGCCGGGCCTCGCATGATGTGGCGGCATCCGGTCCTGGCGATCGGGCACCTGCTGGACAGCCGGCGGGAAGTTCCGATGGAAAAAGCACAGCGCAGGAAGAAGTAGCTCGCGCCCCTCGGCGGCGCGGCCATTGTTCTGTCTCTTATACACATCTGACGCTGCCGACGAGCGAACT
>JAOACV010000321.1 GCA_026417675.1 Verrucomicrobiia bacterium | reverse complement strand
ATGCAAAGTGAATCGGCCCGCCGGTCTGTTCCTTGATCATCTCCCAGGCTTCGATCAGCCGTTCGTGAATGCTGTTGAACTGATCGCCGTCCGGATACAACTCCTGCAGCCAATGCCATTGGACCACGGCCGCCTCGACGAGGGCGGTCGGCGTGTCGGCGTTGTATTCGAGCAGCTTCGGCGACCCTTCGCCGTCGTAGCTCAGGTCGAAGCGGCCATAAAGACTGAAATCATCGCGTTGCCACGAGCGCAGAATGCTGGGAATGGCCAGTTCCGGAATCGCCAGCCGTTTCCACCAACCGTTCTCGATCACCGCTTCGGCGGCCTCGATGCAAAGCCGGTGTAGCGCAGCGCTTGCCGTTTCCAGTTGCTCCACCTCGCCTGCGGTCAGTTCATAGCAGGCCGACTCGTCCCAATACGGCCCTTCCTCGTTGGAATGATACGTCAGGCCGAGGGCCTCGACCTTCTCGGTCCACGCAGGCCGGGGATGGCAGCGGTGTCGTTGCATCAGGAGTAAGTCGAGTAATAGCGCGATGTGCTGCCGAACCCGCTGCGCCGCACGCCGCTGGTGGTCGGCCCGGCCGCCCGCGACGCTACAATCATCGGCGAGGAGATGTTGGTGATGCTCTGGTGCGGCGTCGGTGCCCACTGCCCGCCATAATAATACGATTGCTTTTGCCGGTCGTAGTAGTTGTAAGGCAGCGGAAACCAAGCGCGATACGGCGCATGATAATAGCCCATCCCCGGCAGATAATCGTTGTTCGCGTGGAAACCGTCCGCCCTGCCGGACGGCGCGTGGGCGGAAGGCCCGCACGCCGTCAGCGCGCCTGCGGACAGGCCGCTGACGAGCACGAGTTTGACACTTCTGCTCCGCTTCACCGTCGCGCCTGAAAGAAAAGTCCGCTCAGCCGATCATCGCCGCCGCGATGATGACGCACACGCCGAGGATTACCGCGCCCGCGACGAGCGCCGCGGCAACATTTTTGTTCTCGATGATCTCCTTGTGCAGATTGCCCGGCGTGCACTTGTCAAAGACCTTGTAGCCGACAATGGCCGCGGCGATGCCGATCGCGGCGAACAGCAGCATTTGTCCCAACGCCTCCCACAACGTCTGGGCGTGCCACGTCGGAAGCGGCGTCGTTTCCCCGGCCAGTGGCGCCGCAGGCGGCGCCAGCGCGATGCCCAGCAACAGACTCAGAGCGAGCGGTGTCTTCATAGTTCTTGGTTCCTCCATCACACCCCGCATGGTAGCGCCCGTCCCGAGGATGCCAAGGGCAAAAATCCCAACTCGATGTCCAGCGCTGCTTCGGCTTGATTTCGCCTGCCAACCCCGTAAGAAACATCGGCGCCCTCTGTGGCAGGAGGGTTTTCGAAAGCACGCCATGCTGTTCAACACGATAGAGTATTTCATTTTTCTGCCGATTGTGCTGGCCCTCTACTATGCGCTAAACCAGCGCTGGCAGAACCGGCTGTTGCTGGCCGCCAGCTACTTCTTCTACGGCTGGTGGGACTGGCGGTTCGTAAGCTTGTTGATGATCTCGACGGTGGTGGATTTCTTTCTGGCGCTGGCGATTCACCGCACCGAGGAGCCGCGGCGGCGCAAGCGATGGTTGATCTTCAGTTGTCTGGTCAACTTCGGGATGCTGGGGTTCTTCAAATACTTCAACTTCTTCGTCCATTCGGCGAGCGAGGCGTTTCGCGCGCTGGGGCTGGAGGTGGACGCGCCGACGCTGCACATCATTCTGCCGGCGGGCATTTCGTTTTACACGTTCCAGACGATGAACTACGTCATTGACGTGTATCGGCGGGAGATGGAGCCGACGCGGGATTTTCTGAGCTACGCGGTATTCGTGTCGTATTTTCCGCACTTGGTGGCGGGGCCGATCATGAGGGCGGAGTTGCTGTTGCCACAGATTACGAGCAAGCGGGTGGTGACCAACGAGCATCTGCGGACGGGCTGTCTGCTGATTTTCATCGGCCTGTTCAAGAAAGTCGTGCTCGCCGACTCCGTCGCGGCGGACGTGGAGCGATGTTATGCGAACCCCGCGAATTACACCTCGTTCGAATTGCTGCAGGCGTTTTACTTCTTTGCCATCCAGGTTTATGGCGATTTCTCCGGCTACACGGACATTGCGCGCGGCACGAGCCGGCTGTTGGGGATCGAATTGCCGGAGAATTTCAACCAGCCGTATCTATCGCGCTCGATCACGGAGTTTTGGCGGAGGTGGCACATCTCTTTGTCGCAGTGGATACAGGATTACCTTTTCATGCCCCTCCAGATGCGGTGGCGCGAAGGGGGTTCACTTGCCACAGCGGCGGCGTTGATGATCACCTTTCTGCTTTGCGGCCTCTGGCACGGGGCAAACTGGACGTTCGTGGTTTGGGGAGGGCTGCACGGGGCCTACATGGTCGTTCACAGATTCACGCTGAAACTGTTCCCGCAGGCGGCGAAGAAGCGGCGCGGGCCGCTAGTCTCTCTGTTGAAGATTCTGTTTGTGTTTCATTTGGTGAGCTTCACGTGGATTTTCTTCCGGGCGGCGGATTTCACGACGGCTTTCGTGTATCTAACGGGCATTCTGAACTGGCACGGCGCGATTTCGTTGGAGGATGTTGCCCAACCGTTGTTTTACGCGCTGTTGACGCTGGGTTTAGATGTGCCCCAGTTCCGCAGCGGCGACCACACGATCATGCTGCGGTGGCACTGGCTGCCGCGGGGAGCCGTTTACGCGGCGATGGCGGTCATGCTCATGGTGATGCGCACAGACCGCGAGATTCCATTCATTTATTTCCAGTTCTGAGCGACGAGACGGCGGGCGGCTTCAGTTGGCTGGAGCGGGTTTGGCGCCCTGAGCAGGCTGCCAGCGGTTGCCGTCGCGGTGGGCCAGAAAGCAATCCGCCACCAAGCCGGCCAGTCGGCGGGCGCCTTCTTCGTTAAGATGGGAGCCGTCGTAGAAGAGGTCCGACTGACCGTTGAGAGGCGAGGCGTCCACAAACTCGACATTCATTTCCTGCGCGACCTCCGCGGTGACCTTGTTATACATGGCGATCCCTTCGCTGATCGCCTGCGCGCACAGGAATCGTCCGTCCGGCAGTTGCCCGCCCCAGATGATGCTTTCGTCTTCGGGCGGCAGCCCGCTGCGCCAGATGAAGGCGGAGGAGACCATGATCAGACGCACACCTTTCTCGCGGCAAAGAGTCACAATGTCCCGCAAGCGTTGGCGATAGAGATTAAGCGGCCCGGTCAGGTCGGGCAATCGGTCGCATTTCCTTCCTTTCATCCGCTCTTGTCTCAGGGCAATAAACGTTTCCCCTTTCAAGTCTTGCACGATGGCCTTGCTTTTCTTCTTTTTCTTAAACTTGCCGCGCACCTCTTTGAAAAAAGTCTCTATCCAGGACTTCGACTTTTGGCGCCCGGTTTCGGGAAACGTTTCCTCGTCGCCGCTGATCCCGTAGGCGAAGTCCACCGAGCCGGTCATGAGCACCACGCAGTCCACCTCTTTGACGAGGTCGGAAACCTTGAGGAACCGCAGGTGATGATAGCAACTGTAGCCGCTTTGTCCCACGTTGCCGACCCAGACGCGCGGCATGTTCTTCTCTTGATTGAGCCGCTGCATGACCACCGCGGGCCAGGTTTCGTTGTCGTCAAGGTAGAGGCACTCCGTGACGCTGTCGCCGAGGCAAAGAATCCGGTAGGCGCTGCCCCGCGGCGGCATTTCCGGGCCGCGGATGCCGCGCGAATTGATCGTGAAGCGTGATTCGCCGGTGACACCGCGAAACACGCTCGGATCGGGACGAAAAACCCGATGCGTCTTGGGAGTCTTCAGATGGAACAGATTCTTGGCGGGCGGCGGGATGAACTTTCGATGGAAGGCGTCCGCCGCGCAGAAAAGCAATACCCCCACCACCGCGGCGCGGGGCCAACGGAGCGATAGACGCAGGGTGTCGAAGCTGAACATGGCGGTTGTCGCGGCGCGTATCCCGCCGGGACGCTCTCCAGCCTTGTGAACTCACGCCGGATTGTCAAGGCGCGTCAGGTTGTAGCGAGCACCTTCATCTTGCTTTTGCCACTGCGTCCGGTAATAAGAGAAACCTCTTGCTTGGCAAGGGTTTCCAGAATCGCGCCATGCTGTTCAACACGATAGAGTATTTCATTTTTCTGCCGATTGTGCTGGCCCTCTACTATGCGCTAAACCAGC
>JAOACV010000320.1 GCA_026417675.1 Verrucomicrobiia bacterium | reverse complement strand
TCGTTGGAGGCGACGACGCCGCCGTCGCCGGTAGTGATGTGTTTGGAGTCCTGGAGGGACCAGCAGCCAATGTGACCAAGGGTGCCGATGGGCTGGCCACGATACTTCGCGCCCCACGCTTGGCAGGCATCCTCGATCAGGACCAGTTTGTGTTTGTCGGCGATGGCCTTCAGCGCGTTCATGTCGCACGGGTTGCCGCAGAGATGCACGGCGATGATGGCCTTGGTTTTCGGCGTGATGCGGCGTTCAACGTCGGCGGGATCAAGGTTATAGGTGCTCGCGCCGAGGTCGGCGAAGACGGGCACGCCTTGCTGGTAGATGACACCGATGACGGTGCCGATGTCAGTGATGGGCGATGTGATGACCTCATCGCCCGGTCCGATGCCGGCGGCGTTGACGGCGATGTGGATCGCCGCGGTGCCGGAGGTGCAGGTGTGGGCGTATTTGAACGGATAGATTTTCTTGTAGCGTTCGAGCGCCAGCTTGGTTTGCGGACCGTTCCAGTAGAAGAGCGAGTCCTGTTCAAGCATGGCGTTGAGCCGCTCCCGCTCGAGGTCGCCCCAGCGTCGGGCGCGTTTGACTGCAGTCTTGACGGTCTTTTCGCCGCCGTGGATCGCAAGCTTGGCGGCTTCGGCGGCGCTGGTTTTCGCCGCGCCGAGGTTGCCCGCGACAAACGCGGTGGAGGACGCGGCGATGAATTCCCGGCGGGACACCCCAGAGGCGAGCCGGGCCAGTTGAGTGGAACGATTCAGCTTCATGGTGAATCTCTGAATGGCTAACGGGTCTTCGCGAGCAGCCGCCGCGCGTTGTCGCAGCGGATCGCCCGCTGTTGTGCGTCGCTCAGCGGCGACTCTTGCAATTTCAGTAGTGCGGATTCGAAGTAAAACATGGGCGCGTAGGAGCCGAACAATACCCGATGCAGGGGGACATCGGCCAGCAGCTTCAGCACGCCGCCGACGCCTTCCAGCATGGCGATCTCGACGGAAACGTCGCCGGCGGCGGCCAGGCTCGCCAGCGCCGGGCCACACAGCACGCGCTGCGAATTTAGGAGCTGAAGCCGCAGACGTGGAGTTTGCTTAAGAACAGCGGCCAGCGGTTTCACGCTCGTTGGCTCCGCGCGCAACATCGGATGCATCATGCGCTCATCTTCCATAATCAAGACAAGCTGCACAATCAAGCCGCGTGCGGCGGCGAGACGCAACAGCTTTGCAAAGTCGGGGTCGTCGAGTTTGTAGCCGTGGTAGTTCGGATGCAGCCGCAGCCCTGGCATCTGGTGCTCTTCCGCACAACGGCGCAGGTCCTCTTCCCAATCCGGCAGTTTCGGATTGACCGAGCCGAACGGCACCAGCAGGCCGGCGCCGTGGCGGCGGCATTCTTCCGCCAACCGAGCGTTCACAGCGGCCATGTCCCGGTGCAACAGCGCGTCGAAACTGCCCGCCCAAGCCTCAGTAACGCCTTGGGCTTGCAGCATCGCCACGAGCGCGACTGTGTCGTCGCCCCGCAGACGGCGCAACGGCCAGCGGGACAGATAGACGTTGGTGTCTATCAGGCCGGAGGGTTTGACCTCCGCCGCACGCGGGGATGTTGGCCCGCTCAGCGCGGCGACGCTGGTTGCGACGAAAGCCGTCTTGAGAAAGTCACGGCGGCAAACAGACTTGGAAGTCCGTTCTGCAGGTGGAACGGCACCGCTTTGACTGCGGCACGGACTCCCCAATCCGTTCACGGATGGCTTGTGATGGGTCACAGCTTGATTCCTTTCGCGCGCAGGATGGGTTGGAGAATTCGCTTGGTGTTGCCGACAAAGATGAGACGCTTGGCCGCGTCGGGGATGTCCGCGCCGAGCACCTTGGCCAGTTGCGAGGCGAAGCTGCGCCCGCCCGCGTCGCTGCCGTAAAGCACGCGCTCGGCGCCGAGTTCCCGCACCGCCATTTCCGTGAAGCCGGCCGTCGGATCGCCGCCGTTAATGTCGGCAAAAATGTGAGCGTGCGGACGGATGACACGGATGCCGCGTTCCCAATCCCCGCCGGTGTGGGCGCAGATGAGCGTCGCGTTCGGATGGCGCGTCGCCAGCTCCGCAAGGTCCATGGGCGTGGATTCGCCGGGAAGATTGCCGGTTATTTTAAGCCAGGTGTGCTGCACCACGGGAGCCTTCAGTTCCGTCGCGCGGGCAACAAGCGGGTCTAGGCTTGAATCGTTGCAGCGCAACGCGACCCACAGCTTGACGCCGACCATCGGACCGTCACGAACACAGCGGTTGAGTTCGTCAAGGCTGGCCTGTGTGTGCCGCGGGTTCAGATAGACAAAGCCCAACGCGCGGTCGGGGAACCGCTTGATGGCGCGCAACACCTCGTCGTTCTGCTGACGCATGTTTTCGGGGGACGGATCGTAGTTCGGCTTCATCCCCATCATGACGCACAGCCGGGCGATGCCGAGGCGGTCGGCGAACTCGATCAGCCGGCCAAGGCAAGCCTCAGGGGCGTCACCCGGCACGCCCGATAGATGTGTATGCACGTCCCAAATCTCGAAGTTCATTTCCGGCGTTTCGCTTGGACCGCGATGACTGCCTTCTACTCGCTTTGTCCGGAAAAGCAAGCCTGCACGGAAGCTCGCCACGACAACTCGGCACCGGAGAGCTTGCGCCGCGTGCGCGCGGCGTGCTAGTCTGCGGGCGCGATCCAGCGGAAAGGAAGTTGCGAAAACGAGCAAGCGCGAAACGTCGAAGTATCAGAATCCAAACCCGCTGCCCCTGCGTCTGCGCAGCCTGAACAGGGTGGCGGTGGTGATTTCCTGCATTTGCGGCGTCGGTCTGGTCGCGCTGCTGCTGTTTTCAACGTTGAACAGGCGCGACACGTCCTATGCCGATTACACCCCTCCTGCGGGGATGCGCTTTTCTTATGAGCGGCCATCTAAGGAACCATCCGGCGACGGCGCGTTCGAGCCGGTCAAAGTCCAGCCGGTCGCGCCTGCGCGTCGGCAACAGTCCGACGCGGACCGGTGGTCATCGTCCCCACCGCGGCTCGTTAGCCAACCCAGGCCGCGTCTGTTGTTCCAAGACCCCCTGGAGGGGAAGGCCCGATCCACGCCTGCCGCGCCTTCTGCTGTAGAAGAGCCTGTGCCGCCCCGCTCGACCCCCCGATTGTTCGGCGTCCCATCGCCGCGGCTTACCACCGCCAGCGAAGGTCAACCGTAAGCACTGACCGGGGGCTTGAGCATTAGTTTCAGGTGTCAGGCTGCGGTCGCTATTTTTTCTTTGTGACGCGGCTGAGCTTCCAGACCTTGTCCAACTTCCTGAAAACAAAGAGGTATTCGCCAGCCTCGATCTCCTTTCGCAGTTCGCCCGTGCGCGTGCCGGTGGCGCTGCCGCGCAGTTCGGCCTCGGCGGTGTCGCCCTTGACGCGCACGAAAACGCGCTCGATGCGGAGGTCGAGGTTGGAGTATTCGCGACGCAACGCGGCGACGGCGGCGATGAGCGAGCGTCTGTCGAGGTCCCACTCGTCGTCGCGGTAATCGGGGGCGATGCAATCCTGTAGCGTTAGCAACCGGCCCGTCTCGATGCACCGGCGCATGAGGTCAATTTGCCTGATGACACGCTTCTCCTCGGTCATCAGCAGCCGCCCGAACACCCACCACGTGACGCCAAAGAGCGCCCACGCGCCAAGGATCAGCAGCAGCCAGCGTTTCATGAGACGGAATCAGGCATCGCGCTGAGTCGCCGCGTGGTGGATTGCGTTCTCCGAGCCGATGCCATGGCGTCGCAACGGCGAGCGCGTTGGGAGATCACGCGCCACCGCCTACGCATATTTCCACGGCGCGCGCAGGGGGCGGCTGAGCATTTTGTTGGCCTCATCGTTGCCCACAATCTGCTCGGTCTTCGGGTCGAACGTGATCTTGGTTCTTAGCAACATCGCGATGTTGCCCAGATGGCAGAGCATCGAGGTGCGATGGGCGGTTTCGACTGGTTCAACCGGCTCCTTCCGTGACTTCACGCAATCAATAAAGTTGTCGTAGTGATTCTCGCTGACATAAAGCCGCTTGTCATTGCCGCCCAGCGCGGCGTCCTTTAGCGAAGCGGGGCTGCACTCAAACTTGCGCGAGCCGACTTCGATCCAGCCCTCGCTGCCCTCAAAGCGCACGCCGAAACCGCGCTTGTCAGTCTTGCAGACCAGATCCAAGCCGTCAGGGAACTTGGCGCGAAACACCACCTTGGTCG
>JAOACV010000031.1:5021-11044 GCA_026417675.1 Verrucomicrobiia bacterium | reverse complement strand
GCACTCGGGCGCTGCCTTTGCCCACCTCGGTGGTCTTGCCAACCAATCCCAGCGGCGTCACTACCGCGCACTCCTCGCTCAGGCCGTGGTCCGAACCGATGTCGAGGATCACGGTCTTCCACCAGTTCGACGGGTCGCGCCCAATTATGCGGGCCGGTTTCTGCTTCGGCCCCTGTTCCTGACGAAATCCCAGCATCGCGTTCAGGCGGCGGTTTTGGTCCTCGAGTTCCAACAGCCGCAATCCCTCCTGCATCTGCAACGCGAGCTGGGCGCGAAGCTGGCGGTTCTCCTCCAGCAGCGCGGTGCGCGATTGCATCTCCTGGCGGGAGTTGTGCCACCACTGCTGCAAGCCGGCCCCGGCGTGCAGCAGCGGCGAGAAAAGCTGGGTGATCAGCGACTTCAGCCTCAGCGACAGCCCGGCGGGCAACGCAAAGTAGAGCACCAAGCTGAATACGATGGTGCCAAACAGCACCAGATAACTTCGTTTGACCATGCCTTCTCAGGCGCGGGACTGTCGCGTCCCTTGGCGGGCGATCTGATCGGACGGTGGGCGGTGCGGCTTGGCCCCGTGTGGCTTAGCCCCGTTGGTTGGAGGAGATTTTTTCGAGGAAGTGCAGCTCGTTCAGGACCCGGCCCGTGCCCTCGGCCACCGCGCTGAGCGGATCGTCGGCCACATGAACGGGCAGGCCGGTTTCCTCGGCCAGCAGCTTGTCTATGCCGCGCAACAACGCGCCGCCGCCGGCCAACACAATCCCGCGGTCCACCAGGTCGGCCGCAAGTTCGGGCGGGCAGCGTTCCAGCGCCGTGCGCACACTCTCGACAATTTGGGAAACAGGTTCCAAAAGGGCTTCGCGAATCTCCTGCGAGGTGACCGTGAGGGTCTTGGGCAGCCCGGCGACCAAATCGCGGCCCTTGACCTCCATCGTCATCTCTTGCTCCAGCGGGAACGCCGATCCGATCTTGATCTTGATGTCCTCCGCCGTGCGTTCACCAACCATCAAATTATAGGCACGCTTCATGTATTGGATGATTGCCTCATCCATTTCATCTCCGGCCACCCGGATGCTGCGGCAGAACACAATGCCTGCCAGCGAGATCAGGGCGACCTCCGTCGTGCCTCCGCCAATGTCCACAATCATGTTGCCGGCGGGTTCCTGCACCGGCAGACCGACGCCTATCGCCGAGGCCATCGGTTCTTCAATCAGGTAAACCTTGCGGGCGCCCGCGTGCGTCGCGGAGTCTTTAACCGCGCGTTTCTCGACCTCCGTGATGCCCGATGGCACCGCCACAATCACCCGCGGCGCCACCATCGAACGGCGGTTGTGCACCTTGCGGATGAAATACCGCAGCATGCTCTCGGTGATCTCGAAGTCGGCAATCACGCCGTCCTTCATCGGCCGGATCGCCACGATGCTTCCGGGAGTGCGGCCGAGCATGCGCTTGGCTTCCTCGCCCACAGCGAGGACGTTGTTGGTGCCCGCTTGAATCGCCACCACGCTAGGCTCGCGCAAAACAATCCCACGGTCCTTGACATAGACCACCGAATTGGCGGTGCCCAAGTCAATGCCGATGTCGTTTGAAAAGAGGCCTAGCAGTTTGTCAAACATTCGTCGTGGCGGCGCGTTGTCGCGGCTACCTGATCTAATCTCGTTTCAGTTTCCTCGCCCGCGCCCCAAACATCGGCAGCCCGGGCGACCATACCGCTCTCTCTTGTAGGGTTTAACCGCCACGCCGTCAAGGACATATCCGCCTGCTGCCCCAAAATAGTTTCCGGGCCGCCGCGCCGTTGTTTCTCCGTTCTCATGCGTGGAACAACTGGCCCATTCTCTTGCCGAGGACTTTGCTGGCGATCAGGAGGCTGACGGTCAACAGCAGCATGCCAAGCACGCCCAGCGCGCAGGCAACGGACGGCGCGCTGGGATCCACGCGGCCAATGAGTTGGTAGATGCCTTTGGTGATCGGATAGTAGGCTTCCTTCATCGCCAGCATAAGGCCGTCGCTGACCTCCAGCATGGCGAAGGAGAAAGTCAGGATGCTGCCGGCGATGAGGTTGGCCATCACCAGCGGCATCGTGATCCTCAACAGCGTGCGCAGGGGCGACGCGCCGAGGTTGAGCGAGGCTTCTTCGAGGGTGACGCTGGTTTGTTGCAGGCCGGCGACGGCGGCCCGCACAATGTAGGGCAGTCGGCGCACGGAGTAGCTGATGATCATCAGCAAGGTCGGGTTGGCCGACGGGTCCACGAAATCATGGAGCCATTGATACCACGCTACGGGCGGATGTTGGGGGTCCACGGGGATGTTGAAACCGGCGACATAACCGAACGCAAGCACGATACCCGGCAGCGCCAGCGGCAGCATTGCGATGGCATCAAGCACGTGGGCGCCCGGCACGCGCCGCCGGGTGAGGATGTAGGCGATGGCGACGCCGAGCACGAGGTCGAGCAGGGCGCTGAAGGAGGAATAAAAAAGGCTATTGCGGATGGAGGAGAGCGTCAGGGGATGACGAAAGACCTCGGCGTAATACTGGCCGCTGATCTCCGTGGGCAGAGGCGTCATAAACCAATGTTGGGCGATAGACTGGATGACGACGCTCGCGTGGGGCAGCAGCGCCACCAGCAACAGGCCAAGCGTGCCGCCGTAGATGAGACATCGCCGCGCTGTGGACGCCGGCAGGCTGGCTTCGCCGGCATGGCCGCGCCCCATCATCTCGTAGCTCTTGCCGCCGGTGAGTTTCTTGGACAACAGGAACAGAACAACCGTGAGCAACAGCACGAAAATGACCAGCGTGTAGGCAAAAGGGTTTGTGCCTGCCTCGACCACCTTGTCAAAAATCTGCACCGACACCACGCGCGTGTAACCGATCAACAGCGGGGTGCCAAGGTCGGTGAACGCGAAGATGAATACGATGATCGCTCCGGCAAAATAGCCGGGCATCACCAGCGGCAGGGTGATGGTGCGGAACAACCGCCAGCCGCGCGCGCCGAGGTTTTCAGCCGCCTCGCGCAGAGTCGGGTCCACGTTCGCCATCCCGGCGGTGACGTTGAGGAACATGATCGGATAAACGTGCAAGACGCCGAGGATGACGACGCCCCAGAACCCGCCCGCGCCGAGCCAGTCAATGCCGTTTTCAATCGGGACCAAACCGATCTGATCGAGCCAGAGGTTGATGGTGCCGAAGCGCGCGAAGAACTGTTTGATGCCGATGGCGCCCACAAACGGCGGCATGATCATCGGCACCAGCAGCAGCCCGCTTAAAAGCGCCTTGCCGGGAAAACTGTAGCGCGAAAACCAATGCGCGACCGGCAGGGTCACCAGCGTCGTCAGCGCCGTGATGATGATGGCGAGTTGGAAGCTGTTCCAGATGCACTCCAGTTGAAACGGACTGAGAAACAGCAACCGGAACAACTCGAGCGTGAAATGTCCCTCCGGCCAGAGCGCGGCTTGGAACATGTAGCCGAGCGGGTAGAACATAAAGAGGCCAAAAAACAGCGCCAGAAACAACATCAACGCCGTCGTGGCGGGCGTCAGCGCGCCGGTGGGTGAAGATCGCTTCACGGCTCAAATAGCACGATGTCCTGCGGGCGCGCGGTCAGCGTGAGGCTGTCACCGGGCTCGCGGACGACTTCGGGGTTAGTTTCGAGCGCGCGCAACGGTTGCCCGTCGGCCAGCTTCAAGCGATATTGCTGGACTTCGCCGAGATAGGTGGCGCGCTCGACGACCGCGCAGATTAAATTACTCTCGGTGCCGACCAGGGCGGGGGTCAGCGCCTCGGGCCGGATGCCGCAGAGCACGGCGTCCCCGACTTGGAACGGTCGCGTCTCGACGGCCGTGAGATGGCCGCAATCGGTGGCGACAGTCACGAGGCCGCCGGCGCATTGCGCAACCCTGCCTGCGATGAAGTTCATCTCGCCGATGAAATCGGCGACGAAGCGGCTGTTGGGCGTGCGGTAGATTTCATGAGGCGTTCCCACCTGCGCGAGCCTGCCGGCGTTCATGACGCCGATGCGGTCAGCCATCGAGAGCGCCTCTTTTTGATCGTGCGTGACGTAGAGCATCGTCAGCCGCGTCTCCTCGTGGATGCGCGTGATCTCTTCGCGCGTTTCCAGCCGCAGTTTCGCGTCGAGGTTGGAAAGCGGCTCGTCCAACAAGAGGATGCCGGGCTGGATCACCAGCGCGCGGGCGAGCGCAACGCGCTGTTGCTGGCCGCCGCTGAGCTGGGCGGGAGAGCGATCCGCATGTTCGCTCATGCGGACGATCTCCAGCGCCTCGCGGACGCGGCGCTTCTTTTCGGCGCGCGGCAGCCCGCGCACGTCAAGCCCGTAGGCAACGTTCTGCGCCACCGTCATGTGCGGCCAGAGCGCGTAGTTTTGGAACACCATGCCCGTGTTGCGCTGGTGCGGCGGCACGCCGTGAACCGGGCGTCCGTCGAAGAGTATTTCGCCGGCGTCGGGCGCGTAGAATCCCGCGATGAGCCGCAGGACGGTGGTCTTGCCGCAGCCGCTGGGGCCGAGCAGAAAAAACAGCTCGCCGTTCTCGATATCGAGGCTCACGTCGTCCACCGCGACGACGGAGCCGAACCGCTTGCTGACGCTGCGGAGGGTGACTTTCATGCGCGCGTGAGTCGTGCGAACTATGGCGAACGGGCGATGCGCCGGAACTTGTCGCGCGCCCAGACCTGCCAGTCAACGCATTTCCTGGCGCGCAGCAGCGGGTCCTTCCACCGGCCGGCGGCCAGACGCGTCACGTCTTCCTCGCTTAGCGGCATCCGGGACAACGCAGCGACNGCCTGCGGATCGTCCCAGAGGCCGCGCGCGATCAACGCGCGCCACGCGCCGATCAGTTCCCGGTGCACGTCAATGAGGCAGGAGCCGAACAGATCGTTGATAATCTGCCAGCGGTCGCCGCCTTTCTTTGGGTCGTAGTGGAACGCGATGGGCAGCTCGAATGGATTGAGGGTCACCAGGGTGACGCCGCGCAGTTTCTGATAGAGCCGCGGCCAGATGGCCATGCGCTCGATGTTAAATTCGCGCGGACCGCCGGGCTGTCCGCGCGGGATCATCCAGAGCGACTGGCCTTCCTCGCTCAGCAGGTAGTCGAGGAACCGTCCGGCGACCTTGCGATTGGGCGCGCCGCGGAAAATGGCCGCGCAGTCCGGGTTGAGCGCAATGACCTCCGGCGGTTGGATGTAGGCCATGTTTTCCGGGCCTTCGCGGCCCACCTGCATCAGCGCGTAGAAATCAATCGCCATCGCGTAGGCAACATTGCCGACGCTGGCCTCCTTTACGGTGGTGGAGGACGCGGGGCTGAACTGCCGGGTGTTGGCGCAAATGCGGGTGATGACCCCCCAGCCGCGTTCCCAGCCGTAGGCCTGCAGGATGAGTTCGAACGACATGTGAATGCTGCCGGTCTTGCGCAGGTCGCCGCTGCCGACCCAGTCGAGCAGTTCCGGCCGGCAGAGATCGGACCAACGCTCGACCTTCGGTAGCTTCATGATTTGGATGACGCGTTTGTTGGCGCAAATGCCAAACGTCGAGATAGCCGTGCCGAACCATTCGCGCGTCGGGGCATACATGGGCACGCCGCCAACCGCAGCCGGGGTTTCGGCCAGCGTTGCCGGCGGCGGATCGTGGCGCGCGAGAGACCTTTTTCGCTGCAACTCAAAGTAGGGATCAATCCCGCCGCCCCACGCAACGTCAAGATCGCCGCCGTCGGGGTTGCTGGCGTATCGCGAATCCACATAGCGCAGGAAATCGCCCGTGCCGCCCACGTCGCGCCAGTCAATCTTCACCGCCGCCCCGTGATGCTTCCGGTGCCAATCGCTGAAGGCCCGCCCGAACTCGCGTTTGACACCCTCCCAATGCGGCGAAATGACGATGAGTGACTCCGTGGCGCGCGCGAACATCCCCGTGGCGGCCGCCAGCACGAACGCCAGAAAACAACGGACGACCACACCTAATCCGCCCGTGGGAGTTCTGCGCCGCGGAAGACTCATGAGTCAGTCGTCATGGCTGTTGCGGATCGCG
>JAOACV010000031.1:0-5011 GCA_026417675.1 Verrucomicrobiia bacterium | reverse complement strand
CAGGAGTTGAAGCACCGCCACAACCAGCGCCGCCACGTAAGTCAGCGCCGCGGCGTTCAAAACCTTCCGCACACCGACAGCCTCGCTTGCCGTCACCACGCCCATGCCGGCGAGGCGCTCCTTGGCCCGCTGGCTCGCGTTGTATTCCACCGGCAGCGTCACGAGTTGGAAGAACACGGCAACAGAGAACAGGAGGATGGCCAGGTCCAGCAGCGTCTTGAAGGCCGCCGGCACCAGGAAGCCGCCCAGCACCAGCAACGGCGCCGCGCCGGAGGCGAAGTGGGTGAGCGGGATGATCGCCATGCGCAGGTGCAGCGGCGCGTAGGCGACCTTGTGCTGGATCGCGTGGCCGCACTCGTGCGCGGCGACGCCCAGCGCGGCCAGCGACGTGCCGTGGTAAATCGCCGACGACAAATGAACGATGCGCGTGCGCGGATCGTAGTGGTCGCTCAGCTCGCCCTCGACCTCGCGGACCGGCACGTCTTGCAGGCCTTCCTGGTCAAGGATTTCCCGCGCGACCTCCGCGCCGCTGAGATGGGCGGTGGATTCGACCTCGGCGTAACGGGCATAGGTCGATCGGAGTTTCCACTGACTCCAGATCGTGACGATCAGGGCCGGGATCATGAAAATGTCAAACGGACTGAAGAACATGGTTTTGTTGCCTTTCGATTGCTGCCGCCGAAAATAATCGGCGACTACCTGATTTCAAGTTCAACCGGAAACCTGGACAAAACGCGGCAGCCGTCCGCTGTGATCAAGACGACATCCTCGATGCGCACGCCGCCGACGCCGTGGTAGTAGAGGCCCGGCTCAACGGTGACGACGTGGCCCGCCTTCAGTCGGGCGGGGACGACGCCGATTCGCGGCGGCTCGTGGACTGCCAATCCGAGTCCGTGGCCCGTCCCGTGAAAGAAACCTTGCATATGACCCGCGGCAGCGCGCGCTGATGACACGGGCGGGGATGTATGCGTTGTGTCAGCCGTTTTGTAGCCGCGTTCCTCAAAGAGCCGCTGCACTGCGCGGTGGACCGTGCGTCCATTGACGCCGGGGCGAATCGCTCGGATGGCAACCCGCTGGGCCTCGCGCACGGCCTCGAACTGGTGCCGGAGCGCGTCGCAGACGCGGCCCCGCACCACCGTGCGCGTCATGTCGCCGTAGTAGCCGGTGCGTTCATCGCGGGGGAAGACATCGAGGATGATGGCTTGGTGGGCGCGCAAAGGGCCGTGGCCGCGCTCGTGCGGGTCGCAAGCCTGCGCGCCGCCGGCGACGATGGTGTGCGCGCCGATGCCGCCGAGGCGCGTCATGGCGATGTCAATCTCCGCCCGCACGCGCTCGCTGGTGAGCGTGGCGCCCGTTAGCGTGAGACGCCCGTCGCGTGCAATGCGCGCGGCGCGAATGGTGGCGATGCCCGCGGCCAACCCGGCCTCGGTGATCCGCAGCGCGCGCTCGATGGCACGCACCTCGTCGGGTCGCTTGATCTCGCGCTGGGGAAAAAACGGCCTGTCGTCGGTGCGCACGCGGATGCCGCGCCGGCGCAGTTGTTCAGCCAGGGCGAGCGGGAACGAGGAGGGCACGCGGGCCGCGCGGATGCCGCGTTGTTTGAAGATGGCGGCAATGACTTCGCCGAGCTTGGCTTGCCGGCCCAGGCGTTTTTCCAGCGGTCGGCTGATCGCCGTCTGGGAAATAACCTCGTCCACGCGCGCCTCTTTCCGCGCGCGGTCAATCTCCAGGTCGTTCATCACGACCGCGCTGCGGCCACGATGGCGGAACCAGATAAACGCGTCGGGCGCGAACATGCGCGTTGCATAAAGCATGTCGGCGTTGCGTTCGCTGTCGGCGACGATCAGAAGCGTGTCGCTCATCGCGGGGCGGTGTTCGGCGAGGTCTGGCCCTTGTTTTCCAGCGCGGTGATCATCGCGCCTTTGCGGAACACGCTGACCTGCCGGGTGGACTCGCTGATGACGATGGCGATGGCATCGGTGGACGCGGTGATGCCCGCCGCCGCTTCGTGGCGCGCGCCGTAGCCGCTGGGCAGTTCCTGACCGGGAACGTTCGGCAGCAGGTAACTGCCGGCGGTCATGATGACGCCGTCTCCGCGCACGATGAACGCGCCGTCAATGGAGCTGAACTCCTTGACCGTTTCCTCCATGAACGGATCGAGGATGTTGCGGTCGTCCTCGCGATAGCCGTGGAACGGGTTGATGACCATCGGCCGGCAAAGTTTCAGCACGTTGGCGGTGTCGCCGACCACGAAGATGGTGCCAACCGGCTTGCCCTCGCGCCCCTCCGCGGCCAGACTGCCCGCGATGCCAATGACGCGCTCCAACACCTCGGGCCGCAGGTCTTCGGGCAGGGGGACTTCTTCCGGCGAGAACAACATCTGATATTCGCGCGCGGCGTCCACCAGCACAAGAGTGTCAAGCAGGCCGCTGCCGGGCAGACCGGCGATGCAGATGATGCGCTCGTCGCGCCGGATCAGGCCGCGCGTAAGCGCCAGCAGCATGGCGAGTTTGAGCTGGCCCACGCGGTCGCCGCTACCGCTGGAAATCTGGATGACATCCTTGATCCGGCGGTCGTTGCGGTATTGCTCCGGCTTGTTGCGCGTGACCACCAGCACATCGTAGTCGGCGCAGAGCCGCGCGGCTTGGTCGAGGTTGGGCAGCGCGTCAGCGAACAACAACACGCTGGACACGTAATGCTGGCGGCCCAGGGCAATCGCGTGGCTTATCAGCGAGCGATTCAACGCGCCGTGCGTGGTCGGCACGCGCGCCGTGCTCGGCCCCCATGTGCGCGTGATGATGCGAAATGCCTCCTCGGGCGACTCGGCGTGCAAGATGCGCTTGACGGTGTCAGCGTCCTTGGCGAACTCGGCGATGGCGTTGAGCACCCGCAGGCGGGCCTTCTCCTCCGGATGCGCCACGAGCATCAGGAACAAGTGGACCGGCTTGTCCTGGAATTGATCATAAACCACGCCCGGCGCGCTGCGGCCCACGACAAGGATCAACCGGCGTTTCATCGGCATGCGCGCATGGGGAATCGCCACGCCGTGACCCATCGCGGTTGTCAGCGTGTTCTCACGGGCCAGCAGCGCCTTCAACAACTGGTCCTGTTTCACCTTCGGATCGGCCTGGCAAACCACCTCAGCCATCTCCGCGAGCACGCCTTTCTGGTCGCGGCTCTTGAGGTCAATCACACGGTTGCGAGTCAGCAGTTTGTCGAGGCGCATGTCGAGTCAGACGATAGCCACGGCACCAACATGGCGCAACGCGAAATCGCGGAGCGCGAGGGTGCAGTGATGGGCCGTTGCTGTTCCCAATACCCGCAGGCTGCATCACTCTAATTTCAAATTTGGCCGCGCATCCAGGTCCATGGGGCTGCGAAGACCGGCGCGGAGTTTGTGCCAGCCGAGACCGGCAATCATGGCGGCGTTGTCGGTGCAGAGTTTGCGGTCCGCAACGAACAGTTCGAGCCGGTCGTGAGCGCAGGCGGCGGCGAGTTGGTCGCGCAATGCCCCGTTGCACGCGACGCCTCCGGAGACGGTCACAGCACGAACGCGGCAGGCGCGCGCGGCGGCGATGGTTTTGCCGACAAGCACGTCCACGACGGCTTGTTGGAAGCTGGCGCAGACGTCGCGAAGGACGGGTGATGGCAGATGGCTGGCGGTGCATGTTTGACGGCGGCGCAGCCAATAGAGCACGGCCGTCTTCAGACCGCTGAAACTGAAGTCGTAGTCCGGGTCGTTGAGTTTGCCGCGGGGCAGGGGGATGGCGTTGCGGTTGCCGTCGAGGGCGTGTTTCTCGACCTCCGGGCCGCCGGGGTAGCCGAGGCCGAGGAGTTTGGCGACCTTGTCAAATGCCTCGCCGGCGGCGTCGTCCAGAGTCTGGCCGAGAACGGTATGGTCGCCGATGGCGCGGGCGTGGACGAGGATGGTGTGGCCGCCGGAGACAATGAGGGAGACGTTGGGCGCAAAGTCGCGCTGGGCCGAAAGCCACGGAGAAACGAGGTGGGCCTCCAGATGGTTGATGCCGACGAAGGGCAGGCCGCGCGCGAGGGCGACCGACTTGCCAAAGGTCAAACCGATCAGCAATGAACTGGCCAGACCAGGGCCGTAGGTGGCTACGATGCCTTCAATGTGGTCTAACGTCACACCGGAGTCGTTGAGCGCCTCGCGCGCCACGCTGTCTATCAGTTCGAGATGATGACGCGAGGCCAGTTCGGGCACGACACCGCCGTAAGGCTGGTGGAGGGCGATCTGCGAGGAAACGACGTTGGAGAGAATCTGCCGCCCGTCGCGCACGACGGCGGCGGACGTTTCGTCGCAGGAGGTTTCTATGCCGAGCACCAGCATGGTCGTGGAAAGAATCTCGCCAACAGCGCCAAAAAACGCTACGTTCTTACGGTGACGTGCCCATGAGAAGCAAGCCGAACCTGACGTTGCTCTATATCCTGATCTTCGCGGTCGGGTTGTTCCTGATCCAATCCTACCTCGTGAATCTCAACTCGCGCGAGATGTCCTACAGCGAGTTCAAAACAGCCCTCACCGGCGGCAAGGTCGCCAAGTGCGTGCTAAGCAAGGAAAAGATTCACTTCCGGCTGTGGGCCGACGACCGGAAAACCAAGATGGAGGACGTGGAGCGGATCACGGTGGCGGTGAACGATCCCGACCTCGTCAAGGACCTCGACAAGCACGGGGTCAACTACAAAGCCACCACCGAGAGCGGGCTGGGACAGTTTTTCATGTTCTGGCTGCCGTTGCTGGTGTTGCTGGGGCTGTTGTGGTTTTTCATCTTCCGCCAGATGGACCGCACCGGCTCGATGGTGATGAGCTTCGGCAAATCGCGCGCGAAAATCTTCGCCGAGCGCGACACCAAGACAACGTTCGCCGACGTCGCCGGCTGCGACGAGGCCAAGGAGGAATTGCAGGAGATCATCGAATTCTTGAAAAGCCCCAAGAAGTTCCAGCGGCTCGGGGGCAAGATTCCCAAGGGCGTCCTCCTGGTCGGCCCGCCGG
>JAOACV010000319.1 GCA_026417675.1 Verrucomicrobiia bacterium | reverse complement strand
GTGTAAATGCAGTTGCTGGTCGAGAAGATGTAGCCGCCGCCGGGCATGCCGTGGCGCAGCGCGTAACGCGCCGACGCGCGCACATCGTCCTCCGTCCCCGTCTCCAGCGCGGCGCAGTTGACGTTGCCGATCAGACAAACGCGGTCGCCGTAGCGGCGCTTGACCTCGGCGATGTCCACGCCGCCCTGCGGGTCGAGCGAATGCAGCGCATGCGGATGCGTCTGCACCAACTGATCCAGAATCGGGTTGATGTTCCCGTCAGTGTGCTTGATGACGTAAAAGCCCATGTCGCGATAGGCCTTGGTCAGCTTCGCCAGGTAAGGCGTGATGAACTCGCCGAACAGATCGGGACTGAGGAACGGCCCGCGGTTGTCGCAGTAGTCGGTGTTCAGGCAAAAGCCGTCCAGCCCGCCGTGTTTCTGCAACGTCTCGGCGCGTCGCACCGCCTCGTCCACCATCGCTTCGGCCTCCTGCTTCACCTTCTCCGGCTCGTCCACCAGCCGATAACAGAACGCCTCCAGTTGATCGCCCGGCGGGATCCCAAACGTCGCATCGCCGCCCTTGGCTAGAAAGTAGAGGTCCCCGCTGCGCTCGCGGATCAGGTCCACCAGCCGCATCGTCTCCTCGACGGTGCGGGGGTTTGGCCGCAGGAAGATGGCGCTGTGCTCAAACCGTTCGGCGATGGCGATGTAAAGCTCCGCCATGTCGCGCCGGTGCATCTCGCGCTCGCGCTCTTCCATCTGGAGCCATTGGCTGTAGTTGCGGTGGTCGGGATGCAGCCTCCCGAACGCTTCCATCGTCAGGTAGAAGATCAACTCAAAGTGCGGCACCCGCCCCGTCAGCGGCTTGCGTTCCAGCGCGGCAATGAATCGTTCGCGGGGGGTCATCGGAGCGTTGATTGATACCACCGCACGGTGTCGGCCAGGCCGTCCTCCAGCGTCACGCGCGGCTCGAAACCGAGCAGCCGTCTGGCTTTCGAGATGTCCACCATGCGAAAAGGAATCGTGCCCGGCTTGGTCGCATCGAATTTCAAATCCGCCTGCTCGTGGCCGGCGGCCCTCAAGATGATCTCAACCACCTTCCGGATCGTGCCGGTCTTGCCGTAGCCGATGTTGACGGGGTCGCAGGTCGCGTGTTTCTCCAGCATCAACAGGCAACCGCGCGCCAGATCGCTGACGTGCAGAAAATCGCGCACCTCGTTGCCGGTGCCCCATACGACAAACGGATTTTGTTTCTGCACGGCCCGGCGAATCAGCGCGGGGATGACGTGGCTGGTCTGCGGGTCGAAGTTGTCCCAACGCCCATAGACCGCCGTCGGCCGCACCAACGCAATTTTCATCGGCGACTTGGACGCGACGAACTCGCTCAGCCGCTCGACGTAACGCCGCATCCAGCCGTAGCCGAAGTAGGCGGGAGCCGGCGGGCCGGTCCACATTTCCTCCTCGCGCACCGGATGGTTGGCCGGCGGATACCCCGCGCTGCTGCTGAAGACCAGAAACCGCTCCACGCCCTCCTGCCAGGCCGCCTCCAACATCTGCGCGGTCAGAACAAGTCCGGTCGTGATGCCGCGCATCACATCGCGCGGCCCGACGCCCGCCGCGCCGACGCTGCCAGCCGCGTGGAAGACGTATTGCACCCCGCGCGCAACAGCCCGGCAGTCCTCCAGCCGCGTCAGATCAGCCGCCATCGTCTCGACGCGCCCATCGCGAACGATCGGCGGGCGTTGATGGACCGGAATGCGCACCGACGCGCCTTGGCGGAGCAATTCCTCCACCAGATGCGTGCCGACAAACCCGGTGCCGCCCGTGACCAGCACTTTCTTGTCCTGATAAAAAGCGGCGTCAGACATGGTGAGCCTCTTCAGTGTTTGCCGGCTTGCGCGATCCGCGCCCGGACGGCCTCGCGGATGGAGGGCGGGTCGAGGCGCACCATTCGACGGATGTCGTGGACGGTGCCATACCAACAGCAGAACTGGTCGGGCAGGCCGTGGACGGCGACGCTAAGGTCGGGCACCTCGTGGATCGCGTCGGCGAGTCCGAAGGCGTCCTGCACGACCAGAATCTTGGTGCGGCGGAAGCGCGCGATTAGTTCGCGGTCAATGGGTTTGATCGTGTGGAAATAGACGAGGTTGACCGGCAGATCGCGGCAGGCCTCCATGACGTTGCCGAGAATCGGCCCGGCGGTCATCACCGTCACATTGGCGCCGGCGTCCTTCAGCGCGACGCCTTTGCCGAATTCCACGGGCACGTCAATGTTGTGACCGTGATCGGACAGGCGGTAGTAAGTGGGTTTACCGTTGGCGTATTGGCTGCGGATGAGCGCGTCGAGTTCCTTCTTAGAGCCGGGCTGGGTGACTTCCATGCCGGGAATCAGCCGCAGGATGGCCAGGTCGGTGTAGCAATGGTGCGTTGCGCCGTCCCACGCGTAGTCGAACGACGCGCCGGTGGAAACGATGTTCGCGCCGAACTCGTTGTAACAAAGGTCGAGCTTGATCTGCTCCAGGCTGCGCTCGGTGATGAACGGCGTGATGGTGTGCACGAACGGATGGAATCCCTGCGCGCTCAAACCGGCGGCGACGCTGATAAGGGTGTTCTCGCAGATGCCCATGTTGTAGAAGCGCGTCGGGAATTGCTGCTGGAAAGGGCTGAACAAAAAATGGCTGATGTCGCCGAGGATGACGACGACGCGGTCTTGGTGGACAAAGTTGGCCGCCAGGCCGATCGCTTGGGCGATGCCTCCGGCCTCGTCCTGCACGCGGTAGGTGAACTCGCAGTCATACTCCCGGCCGCTGCCGAGCAGTTTCACGACCGCATCCATGTGCTCGACGCCGGTGACAATCATGATCCGACGGATGTCGGCCTGCTTCAGCCGGTCAATCGCATGGACGATCATCGGCTTGCGGCCGACGGGCAGCAGGTGTTTGTTGGTCACCTTGGTCAGCGGGAACAGGCGCGATCCGGTGCCGCCGGCCAGGATCAGTCCTTTGATGGTGTTCATGTCACTTCGCGATCGTCGCGTATTGCTCGGCGTAGTATTTCCGATACTCGCCCGACTTGATCCGCTCCCACCAGCCGCGGTGGGTCTGATACCACGCGATGGTCTCGCTCAATCCGGCCTCGAACGTGTGGCGCGGGCGCCAGCCCAGCTCGCGCTCGATCTTGCCGCAATCAATCGCGTAGCGCCGGTCATGGCCGGGCCGGTCGGGCACGAAACGAATCAAGCTTTCGGGTTTGCCCAGCAGTTTCAGCAACAGCCGCACCAAGTCGAGGTTTTTCCACTCGTTGTTGCCGCCGATGTTATAGACCTCCCCCGCGACGCCGCGCTCCAGCACCAGCGCGACGGCCTCGCAGTGGTCGCGCACGTGCAGCCAGTCGCGCACGTGCTGGCCGTCGCCATACACCGGCAATGGCTGGTCGCTCATCGCGTTGGAGAGCATCAGCGGGATGAGCTTTTCCGGGAACTGGTAGGGGCCGTAGTTGTTCGAACAGCGCGTGACGACCACGTCCTGCCCGAAGGTGTGGCGCGCGGCGCGGCAGAGCAGGTCGGCGGCGGCCTTGCTGGCAGCGTAGGGCGAGTTGGGGGCCAGCGGCGTCTGCTCGGTGAACTTCCCCGTCGGCCCCAGCGAACCATAGACCTCGTCGGTGGACACTTGCAGGAACCGCTTCACGCCCAGCTCGCGCGCAAGGGTCAGCAACACCTGCGTGCCGACCGTGTTGGTCCGCACAAACCGCACGGGGTCTTTGATCGAGCGATCCACATGGCTTTCGGCGGCGAAGTTGACGATCGCATCGGGCTGCTCGGCCTCGAACAGCTTCTGAACGGCCTCCTTGTCGGCAACATCCCCCCGCACGAACCGGTAGCGGTCGCCCGCCGCGCCGGCGACGTCGGCAAGGTTCTCCGGATTGCCCGCGTAGGTCAGCAGGTCGTAGTTGATGACGCGCCACGCCGGCCGCGTTTCGAGCGCCAGGCGCACGAAATTGCTGCCGATAAAACCGCAACCGCCGGTGACGACGACTTTCACGGCGCCGCACCGTAGCAGAACCGCCCGGAGCGGAAAACTGTTTTTCTTCTCACCGCCCTGCCGCGCCCAGCATCGCCGTCAAGGCCTCGCGCACCTGATCGGTCGAGATGCCCTCCATCGGCCCATTGGCCGCCAGCACGCGCACATGCGGGCCGAGCGGCGCCCAGACCGGGGGCGAGGTCGGGCCGAAGAGGGCCAGCGTCGGACAACCG
>JAOACV010000318.1 GCA_026417675.1 Verrucomicrobiia bacterium | reverse complement strand
ATCCGACCCCGTGGGGTTATCCGGTGCTCATCGGGCCCAAGGGCGGCGCGCGGATTGACGATCCGAAGCATCCGCATCATGGCGCGCTGGCGGGCAGCGCGTTGACGATGGACGCCGGCATGTCCAACCTGCTGCGCTGGCTCGACCGGCCGCGCGAGCAAGTCTGGGCGATGGGCACCTGCACGCCCGCGCGCATCGCCGGCCTTCGCGGACTCGGCGTCATCGAGCCGGGCGCGGAGGCGGATTTGGTGTTGTGGGACGACGATCTCAAACCGAACAAAACGTGGGTCGCAGGCCAGTTGGTTTATGAAAGGAGAGCATGAAAAAGGAGTTCCGATTCAGTCCGGCGCCGTTCATTCCGTTCCGCTGCACGGCGGCCATTCGCCGCGTGCGCGCCATCAAGAAGAAGGACCTGTGCAAGCACTGGAACCCTGAGTTTCGCATCCGCATCGTGCCCGACGCGGACATCGAGTTCCTGTGGGTGACCGACATGTTCCATCGCATCAAGACCGCGGCGGACGAGGGCCGCCGGCTGGTAATGATCACGCCCAACCCATGGCCGAGCTACGCGAAGGTGGCCTACCTGATTAACAAGTTCCGCGTCAACTGCCGCCATCTCCACACGTTCAACATGGATGAATACGCCAACGAGAAGGGCGAGATCGCGCCGGAGACGTGGGAGTTCGGCTTCATGCACGCGTTCAAGAAATACTTCTGGTCGCAGATTGACCCGAAGCTGCGACCGCCGGAAAAGCAGATCCAAGGCCCGACCAACAAGAACATTCGCGACTACGGCAAGATGATCGCCGACCTCGGCGGCGCGGACATCTGCTACAGCGGGCCGGGCTGGACCGGGCACCTGGCGTTCATCGAGCCGGACGCGCCGGAGTTTGCCGCCGCGACGCTGGACGAATGGAAGAAGATGGGGCCGCGCGTTTGCACGCTCAGCCCGTTCACGATCGCGCAGAACTCGATGCACGGCAGCTTCGGCGCCAGCGGCGACCTCTGCGCCGTGCCGCCCAAAGCCGCCACCATCGGCCCGGCGGAAGTCATCGCCGCCAAACACCGGATTGACCTGCACGCCATCACCGTGGACGGCTCGCGCGTCTCATGGCAACGGCTGACGACGCGGCTCGTGCTCCACGGCCCGGTGACGCCGCACATCCCGGAATCCATCCTGCAAACGCTCCGCACCGACGTGTGGGTCTCCGAGAGCGCCGCCGAGGACATCGAGCCGCGCTGGGATATCGGCTATTAAGTGCGGGCGGCTCACCGTCGCCGCACATCCACGTAGAACGCGCCGCAGAGTTCCTTGCCGTCGGCGTCGTAGAACCACGTTTGCAGTTGCGTGCGGCCGGACCTGAGCGGCAGAACGAACGTGGCGGCTTTGTCTTTCGGCGCGACGGGCTTTGAAACGTCGGCGTCGGCGACCTTCACGCGCGCTTTCGCGACGGGCAGCGCCTTGCCTGCGGGGAACTCGCCGTCAGCGGCTTTGAAGGCGGGCAATCCGGCGGTGATGGCCGCGTCGGCTTCCTTAGGCCAGCGGCGGAGCGCGATCTCGTAGATGCCGTCGCGCTCGATGTGGATGTGCCACGGGCCGTTGAGCGCAGGCGGTGGCCGGCCCATCGGCAACGCGCCTTCGGGACCCGTCATTTCGCCCAGCAACCGGATATCAATCGTTTGCGCCGCCGCGGTGAGCTTCGGGCTGAACCAATCTACCGAACTCAAACACGTCGGGTTCTCTCTTGGCGAGCCGACGGTGATGCAGCCCGTGTCGGCCAGCGCGGGTTGCACGCCGGCCCACCATTTCTCGTAATGCTCGCGGAGCTTCCGACCCACGGCGGGGTGTCTGCCGGCCACGTCCTGCCTCTGTGAAGGATCACTCGTCAGGTCGTAGAGTTCTCCGCCCTTGACCAGCCGCCATTTTTTCCACATCACGGCGCAATCCCACTTCGCCGGCTCGCTTTGCTCCAAACCGCCGTATTGCACAACCAAAATGCGCTCGGCCAGTTCCGGCTGGGCGCGACCGCGCAGTAGCGGCGCGAGGCTCGTGCCATCGAAGCGCGTGCCGGCCGGCGGGGCGACGCCGCAGAGGTCGAGCAGCGTCGGCAGGATGTCCTGATTCTGCGTCAGCGCGTCCACATCGCCGGTGGGGCGCAGGCCGCCGGCGGGCCAGCGGATGAAGCACGGAACGCGATGGCCGCCTTCGTAGTGGCTGGTCTTTGCGCCGCGCAGGTTGCCGTTAAAGACCTTGATGCCGCCGGTGCCGCCGTTGTCGGTCATGAAGATGAGGATGGTGTTATCGCGCAGGCCGGTCTCGCGCAGCATCGCGTCCAAACGCGCCATGTTGTCGTCCATGTTGGCGATCATGGCGAAGAAGCCGGCGGTGTCGCGGTCGAGTTGCGGGTATAGGGCGCGATATTTTGCCGGCGCCCAGAACGGTCCGTGCGGGGCGTTCAGCGCGAGGTAGGTGAGAAACGGCTGGCCGCGTTTCTGGCAGGTCTTCATCCACGCCATCGCCTCGTCGAACCAGACGTCCGTGCAGTAGCCTTTGTATCGGCGCAGTTTGCCGTCGCAGCGGAACCAATCGTCGAAGTAATCGTTGTTCCAGTAATCCGGCGCGGAGGTAATGCCCCAACTGAGATGATACAGCGCGTGGTGGAAGCCACGATCCATCGGCCGGTGCGGGTAGTTGTCGCCGAGGTGCCATTTGCCGAAGAGGGCTGTCCGATAGCCGGCCGCGGCAAACAACCCCGCCATCGTCGGCAGGTCGCGCCGCAAAAACGTCCGCCCGGAGCACACACAATACGCGCCGCTGGCCAGCGCGTCCCGGCCCGTCATGAGCTGTGCGCGCGTCGGCGTGCACATCGGCGTGACGTGGAAGTCCGTGAGCCGGATGCTTTCGTCGTGGAGCTTGTCGAGGTTCGGCGTCTTGAGCACGGGGTTGCCGTGACACGAAAAGTCGCCGTAGCCCTGGTCATCGGTGAGAACGAGGATCACGTTGGGTCGCGACGCCGCTATCGCGGGGTTGCAGACGGCAGCCAGGATCACCAGCGGCAGCATGAGGCGGATTGTCATAACGGTCGCTCCTTTCAGGTCGCTCATTGTTGGCAGCCGATGAATCGCGCCCCGGGCATCCCGGCGTCAACACAATCTTTTCCGTTCCGCCTGCCGTCTTGCCAAGCCCTGACCTTGCTGTTAGATAGACTCCGATGCCCTTGAAGAAACTCACCGTCCTGGGTCCCGGCTTGCTCGGCGGCTCGATCGGCTTGGCGGCGCGCGCGCGCGCGCTGGCCGAACGGGTTGTCCTGTGGGCGCGCCGGCCGGAAGCGTGCGACGATGCGATGAAGTTCGGCGCGGCGGACGCGGCAACGTTGAAGATCGAGGAGGCGGTCGGCGACGCTGATCTCGTTGTGCTGGCCACGCCCATTGGCGTGATGGGCGACCTGACGGCCAAGATGGCGCCGCATTTGAGGCCGCAGACGGTTGTGACGGATGTGGGCAGCGTGAAGTATCCGGTCGTGACCCAGATCAGCCATCTGTTGGAGGGTAAGGCGCGGTTTGTCGGCAGCCATCCGATGGCCGGCAGCGAACAAGCCGGCATCAGCGCGGCGAGCAAAGATCTCTTCGAGGGGCGCGTGTGCATCCTGACGCCGGTGGAGCAGACCGATCCCGACGCGCTGCGCCAGACGGCGGACTTCTGGAAATCGCTAGGCGCGGTGGTGCGCACCTTGCCGCCGCTGGAACACGACGAGATCGTGGCGCAGGTGAGCCACCTGCCGCATCTGGTCGCGGCGGCGCTGATGAACCACATCTGCGCCAACGGCCCGCGCCCGCTGGAGTTTGCCGGCGGCGGCTTGCGCGACACGACGCGGATCGCGTCCGGGCCGCCGACGATGTGGCAGGAGATTTGCGTGACGAACCGCGACGAGGTTTGCCGGGCGTTGGAGGGATTGATTGAACAACTGGAAGCGGTGCGGAGGATGCTGCACAACAAGGAGGACGCCAACCTCACGGCGTTCCTTAAACGCGCCAAACACTTTCGCGACGAGATGAATTTCAGAAAGTGAATGCCTCCCCTGTTTCCGAAATGCAGCCGGACGCGGTCAAGCGCCGGGTGGTCGTGGCGATTGACGGCACCAGCGGCTCCGGCAAGAGCACGCTGGCCAAAACCATCGCGCGAACGTATGGCTTCGTGCACGTGGACACGGGCGCGATGTATCGGACGGTCACTTGGTATTGTCT
>JAOACV010000317.1 GCA_026417675.1 Verrucomicrobiia bacterium | reverse complement strand
GCCAGTGGAAGCACGACGTCAAGTTCAAGGTCCACATCGCCGGCCCGAAACACCCGGTCACGCGCGGGCTGAAGGATTTTGAGATTCACGACGAGACTTACAAGGGCTACGACGTCCGCCCCGATGTCCAACCGCTGCTGACCACCGACGAGCCGCTCAGCGCGCCGATCATCGGCTGGGCCAAGACCTACGAAAAGGCCCGCGTCGTTTACATCCAGTTGGGCCACGACCATTTCGCCTACGAAAACCCCAACTTCCAAAAGCTGGTCGCGCAGGCGATCGCGTGGGTGGCGGGGAAAGAGTAGCGGCAAGTTCAGGAGCGGCCATTCACAAGCGCCGCCCTTGGGCGCTGCCGAAGTTCTGCCGGGTTCAACGGCATCCCAGATGACACCGGGCGTCTATCAGTTGTGTCTGCGATTGCCGCGCCCTGCGCGGATCAGGATTGGCAGACTCGGCGCGTTCACATTTCCCGCGGGCGTCTATGTCTATACCGGCAGCGCGCTCGGCGGTTTGGAGCAACGACTGGCCCGGCATCAACGCCGCAGGAAGAAGCTGCACTGGCACATTGACTACCTCTTGCGCCACGCGCGCATCATCGCGATTGCGGACCGCCCCACGCGGCGACGGCTGGAATGCGCTTGGAACGCGCAGACGCTGCGTCTGCCGGGCGCACGGGTGGTCGCGGCGGGGTTTGGCTCCAGCGATTGCGATTGTGCCGCGCATCTGGTTTATTTGCCGAGCGAGGAACCATGGACTTCTATGACGTAGTCGAGCGCCGGCACTCGGTTCGCCTTTACCAGGCGCGAGAGATCGAGCCGGAGAAACTCCAGCGCATCTTGCAGGCCGCCAATCGCGCGCCGTCGGCGGGAAACAAGCAGGCCTACGAGATCGTTCTCGTGCGCGACCCGAAGCGCAAATGGCGGCTGTGCGAGGCGTGTCTGGACCAGCGATTCATCACCGAGGCGCCGGTGGCGCTCGTGTTCCTAGCGTCGCCTGAACGCAATCGCGCCCGTTACGGGCATCGCGGCGCCCATCTCTACGCGTTACAGGACGCCACCGTCGCCTGCGCCTACGCCCAACTGGCTGCGACGGCGGAGGGGTTGGACACGTGCTGGGTCGGCGCGTTTGACGACGACGCGGTCGCCGCCGCGGTTGAGGCGCCGCGCGCCATGCGGCCGGTGGCGGTGTTGCCGGTTGGGTATGCCGCCGAGCAGGCCGTGCCGACGCCGCGCCGTCCGCTGGACGATTTGGTCCACAATGAAACCGTGCGGAGATAGAACGATGAACAAGCAACCGATCGGACTGTTTGAACTGTGGCAGGAAACGGTGGACGCCTTGACCCGCGAAGGGCTGCTGCTTTGCACCGTGGGCGCCGACGGCAAGCCCAACGTGATGACCATCGGCTGGATGAGCGCGGGCGTGATCTGGGGCCGGCCCGTCGTGACCGTCCTGGTGCGGCCGAGCCGTCACAGTTACGGTTTGCTGGAACAGGTCGGCGAATTCACCGTCAACGTCCTGCCGCCGCAATTTGACGAGGCGGTTCAATATTGCGGCGGCGCCAGCGGTCGCGACGGCGACAAGTTCGCGCACACGAGCCTGACGCCCGCGCCGGCGCAAAAGGTGCGAGCGCCCATCGTCGAGCAGGGCGTCATCCACTATGAATGCCGCGTGGTTCACAAAAACGATGTGGCTCCGGCGACGCTGACACCGGAGATCGTTGCCGGCGCTTATCCGCAAGGCAATTTCCACCGCCTTTACTTCGGCGAACTGCTCGCCGTCTATGCGGCGTCCGACGCGAGCGAGCAACTGCGAAGCCTGTCGCCGTGAAACCGCTCCCGAGCGCCGATGCCCAACGTCTTGGACGGCCGACGAGAGCCACCAATGGACGCGTGGCTGTCAGCCAGCCTGCGCGAGCGGGCCACTTGCCCCGCGGCCTGCGTCTGCGCCGGCAAGTCCTTCAACGGCGCTGGCAGCTTCCCATGTTTGTCTTCCAACTTTCCTCTCGCCACGGCAGCCCATAGTTTCGGATGGCGGGCCGCTTGTTCCCGGACTAGAGTCGTGCCGGTCGCCCTGTCCTGATGTTGCGGCACAACCGAGCGGGCGACATTGGACCCATGGTCAACATCACGAAGCTCTACTGCGGTGCGGATCAGCCCGCCGACCATCTGCGTTACGGTCACGGCCACGGCGCGCCGCGGTCGGCGGCGGAACGGCGGCCGATCGTGGTTTGGAACCTCACCCGCACCTGCAACCTCAACTGCGTCCATTGCTACAGCGACAGCGAGGCGCGCCCATACTCTGGCGAGCTGGCCACGGACGAGGCGAAGGCGGTGCTGGACGATCTGGCTGCCTACCACGTGCCGGCGGTGTTGTTTTCCGGCGGCGAGCCGTTGACGCGCCCGGACCTGTTCGAGTTGATTGCACATGCGGTCGGCATGGGTTTGCGCGTGACGCTCTCGACCAACGGCACCTTGATTGACCGCCAGACAGCGCAGCGGCTGAAGGACAGCCGCGTGACCTACGCGGGCATCTCGCTGGACGGCATCGGCGAGACCAACGACCATTTCCGCGGCAAGAAGGGTGCATTTGAGGCGGCCGTGCAGGGGATGCGGCACTGCTGCGCCGTCGGCCAGAAGGTCGGTCTGCGGATGACGCTGACCCGTCACAATTGCGAGAACATCGGCGCGATCTTCGACTTCATCGAGGCCGAGGGCATCGAGCGCGCGTGTTTCTATCACCTCGTCTATACCGGACGCGGCAATCTCGCCGACGACCTCCGCCCCGCGGAGGTGCGCCGCGCGATGGACATCATCCTGGAGCGGACGATGGATTTCCATCAGCGCGGCCTGCAAAAGGAAATCCTGACGGTGGACCACCACGCCGACAACGCCTACATCTACCTGCGCGTGCGCGAGCGCGACCCGGCCCGCGCCGAGCAGATCTATCGGTGGATGAAATGGAACGGCGGCGGCGCGAACTCCTCCGGCGTGGGCATCGCGGCGATTGACTGGCTGGGCAACGTGCATCCCGACCAGTTCTGGCACTCGGCCACGCTCGGCAACATCCGCGAGCGGCCGTTCAGCCAAATCTGGAGCGACGACTCGATCCCGTTGCTCGCGCAACTGCGCAACCGGCTGCACTTGTTGAAAGGCCGCTGCGGCCCCTGCCGGTTCCGCGACATCTGCGGCGGCAGTTTCCGGGTGCGCGCCNTCCAGGTCCACGGCGACCCTTGGGCGCCCGACCCCGCGTGCTATCTCACCGACGAGGAAATCGGTTTGCTTGAGTCGGTCGCGTCCGTGCCGGTATCCTGAAGCGGATGAGTGGCTCCAGCAGCAGCGCAACGACGACCCCCGCCGAACGCCTCGACGCGGCGCGCGACGGACGCACCATCGTGCTGGTGGGCAACCCCAACGTCGGCAAGAGCGTTCTGTTCAGCAAGCTCACCGGCAAGTTCGTCATCATCTCCAACTACCCAGGCACCACCGTCGAGATCACGCGCGGCCAAGCCGCGCTCCCCGACGGGCCCTGCGCGGTCATTGACACGCCCGGCATCAACGAACTGGCCGCGCGCAGCGAGGACGCGCGCGTCACCTGCGATGTGCTGCGCGATCATCCCGACGCAACCATCGTGCAGGTGGCCGACGCGAAGAACCTGCGGCGCGCGCTGTTGCTGACGACGCAGCTCGCCGAATTGCGGCGGCCGATGGTGTTGGTGCTCAACATGATGGATGAGCTGGAACACAGCGGCCATCGTGTTAATATCCGAAAGCTCAGCGAGATCCTCGGCGTCCCCGTGGTGCCCACCATTGCCACGGCCCGCACCGGGATTCATTTGCTGGAGAAAAGCATCGGCCAGGCGGCGGTGCCGGCCCGCTTGGAGTGGCGCGAGGCCGCCCCGCGCTCCCAAACGAGGTCCTCCGCCGCCGGCCTTCCCTGTCAGGACGACGAATACCAGCGCAACGTCGCGCGCCTGGCCCGCGTCAACGAGATCATGGCGCAGACCTACACCGTCTCGCGTCCGCGCCACCCGACGTTCGCGCAGCAACTCGGCGCTTGGGCGACGCATCCGGTGAAAGGGCTGTTGTTGCTGGGGCTGGCGCTCTATTTCATGTTTTGGTTCGTTGGCCTCTTCGGCGCGGGCACGGTGGTGGACTTCCTCGAAAACGTCGTGTTTTGCCGGCATGTCAATGTCTGGGCCATTCGCGCCGTGGACGCCGTCCTGCCGTTCCCGCACCAACATCAGACGGAAGAGTCGGAATACACG
>JAOACV010000316.1 GCA_026417675.1 Verrucomicrobiia bacterium | reverse complement strand
CACCTACACCGCCCACACCGGCCCGTAACGCTGGGATGGGTGAATTGAGATTCGTCACTGTTGCGCCAATGAGGGGAGGTTTACACCCGCCCCATCGCACCCCCGTCCCGCGGGGGGCAAAGCCGCGCCTCCCCCTACTCGCAAAGCCCAGCTAGGTGGAGCGCGTTCTGCGAACGCGCTGCCGGCGCTCCGTCAACGGCGCGCACGCTCTCACCGATACTTTCGTAGCAACAGATTTCATTTGAAACGCGAAGCGCCGGCCATGCTAGATGAAGGCCCAATGAACCCCGCACCCAATCAATGACCGCTATGAAAACCACGCTTGCCTCGATCATGCCATTTGTCTTCGCGCTGGCCGCTTTCGCGCAGGAATCTCAACTACGCCTTTGCGAACGGTGGCAACAGCCTTACGCCGGCGCCGACGCCAATGGCAAACACGTCATCGCCTGCTGGCAGTTCGCTCCCGGCACGGAGACCGATGACTCTTCGGCCAACAAGCTGCACCTGAGGCTGCAGGGCGCCGTCATCGGCAAGGACGACAGATTTGGGGGCTGCCTCGAATCCTTCTGCGGCCATCCGATCGAGGACAAGAAACACGCCGCCGTCGTCGCGAACCATCCCGCGCTGACGCCGAAGGGCGCGTTCACGGTCGAGATGTGGCTCAAGCCGAAGAAGGAACTCGACGGCTATCCGGAGGCGTTCCTGCTCGACAAGAAATACGTCGCACACACGGACTATCAATTCACCCTCAGCGCCGCTGACAAGGTCGGTCCGCGGCGGCTCATAATGCGGCTGGGTTTTGGCGACGAGACGGAGACTTGGGTCTCCGACCCGGCGATGTATGAAGCGGGCGTGTGGCATCACGTCGCCTTTACCTACGACGGCGCGGGCGACGGCCGCTTCTGGCGCGACGGCACCGCCCTCGGCGGCGCGAAGAAACCGGGCCGCGCGGCAATCACGCCCGGCAAGCATCCGCTCTCCATCGGCGACCGGCACGGCAGCTACTACCATGGTTTTCCCGGCTACATCGCGCAGGTGCGGCTTTGCAACGGCGTGCTGGAGTTCCGCCCCGCGGCGTTTGCCGTCGCCTCCGACCGCACCAGCTTTGTGCGCATGGAAAAAGCCGCGCCAATCCAATTCAGCGTCACCAACCTCCAACGGACGAAGCTCAAAGGCGCCACGGCCGGTGTGTCGCTGGAAGGTCTTGGCGACAAGACCTACACGTTGCCAGAACTCGACGGCGGCGCCACGCACACGCTGGAGTATCCGCTTGATACCTCCCTGCGGCCCGGCGAATACAAACTGCGCGCCCGTCTCCAGATTCCCGGCGAAAAACCCTACAGGAGCGAGGAATCCTTCCCTATCGTCATCGTGCCGCGTCGGCTGCCGCATCGAATGCCCGTGCTGATGTGGGGCATCGGCGGCGCAGACAACGTGATCAAGGAGCTGCCGCGGCTCAAACACATCGGTTTCACGCACTGCCTCGGCATGGGCGCGGACTACGGCGCGATCTTCGAAGCAGGCAAGCCGACGCTGGCCTCCAACCCGGAAACGGTCGCCGAGACCAAGCGCATGTTGAACGCCGCGCTCGCCAACGACCTCGGCATCTGCGTCAGCCTCTCGCCGGGCCACTGGGCCGAGCATAAGAAGGAGTTCCTGCGCGTTGACCGCCAGGGCAAAACCAACCCGCAGCGACCGAGCATCTGCGGCCTGTTCCCGGAGCTGCAGAAGTTCTGCTACAACGTTGGCGCGTCGTTGGCGCAGACTTACGGCGAGTTTCCCGCGTGGCAGGCGGCACAGCTCCACACCGAGGTGCGCGACGCGGCCGGTCTCTGCTACCACGACCACGACCGCGCGGCCTGCCGGCAGGCCACGGGCGCGGACATCCCCGCCGAGATCAGCGGCAAATGGGGCGTGGACTACACAAAGCTGAAAGACTTTCCCGCCGACCGCGTTATCCGTGACGACGATCCGATCTATCGCTACTTGCAGTGGTATTGGAAAGCCGGCGACGGTTGGAACGGCCTGAACAACGAGCTGCATCGCGGCCTGAAGTCCTGTAGCCGCCGACGTGAGGAGGCGGGAATCCCCGACCTCTGGACCTTCCATGATCCCGCCGTGCGCGTCGCCAGCGTCTATGGCAGCGGCGGCGCGGTGGACGTGATTTCGCAATGGACCTACTCGTATCCCGACCCGATTCGGATCGGCGTGGCCACCGATGAGTTGCTGGCGATGGCGCGCGGCGCAGCCCATCCGCAGCAGGTCATGAAGATGACGCAGATCATCTGGTATCGAAACCAAACGATGCCGGCCAAGAAAGGCGACGAAGTCGCCAAGTCAGTCAAGTCCGTCTTTGAAGACACCGACCCGGACCGCATCTTCCCGACCATCGCGCCAATGCACTTGCGCGAGGCGTTCTGGACGAAGGTGGCGCGGCCCATCCAAGGCATCATGTATCACGGCTGGCAGTCGCTCGTGCCGGTGGAGGGCAGCGCGAGCGCCTACCGCTACACCCACCCGCAGACCCAGCACGAGCTGCGGCGACTGGTGAAAGAAGTCGTCGAGCCGCTCGGCCCGGCGTTGATGCAGGTGCCCGACCGGAAAAGCGACGTGGCGTATCTGGAGAGCTTCGCTTCGCAGATGTTTGCGCGGCGCGGCACCTACGGCTGGGGCCACACCTGGTGCGGCGACGGCTACCAGATGCTAATGTGGGCGCAACTCCAGCCGGAGATCGTCTATGACGAGACCGTTGTCGAGCGCGGCCTCGACGGCTTCCGCGTGCTGGTCATGTTCGATTGCGACGTGCTGACGGCCTCGGTCGCCAAGAAAGTGAAGGAGTTCCAGAAGAAAGGCGGCCTCGTCGTCGGCGACGAACGGCTTTGCCCGGCGATCAAGGCCGACATCGTCCTCAAGAGCTACGAGCGCACGCGCAAGGCCGACCAGGACCGCGCCGCGCTGGTGGCCAAGGCCGGCGAGCTGCGCAAAACCCTCGATAAGTGTTACCGCCGCTACAGCGACTCCACCAACCCCGACGTGATCGCCCGCTGCCGCGCCTTCGGCAAGACCGATTACCTCTTCGCGATCAACGACAAGCGCGAGTTTGGCAGTTACGTCGGCCAGCACGGTCTGGTGATGGAAGACGGTTTGCCCTCGGAGACCACGCTCTCGCTGGCGCGCAAAAGCGGCTACGTTTATGACCTGCTCGCCGGCCAGTCCGTGCCCGCCATCGCCTCGCGCGGCCAGCTTCGGATTCCCGCCACACTCGGCCCGTGCGAAGGCCGCGTGTTCATGGTTACCGACCAGGCGATTGCCGGGGTGAAGATCGAGGCGCCCGCCGCCGCCAAACTCGGCGAGTCGGTCACCGTCAAGATTGCGGTCGTGGACAAAGCGGGGCGTCCGCTTGACGCAGTGGTGCCGTTGCGCGTGGAGATTCGCGACCCGGCGGGCCGCGAGGCGGAGCGGACCGGCTACTACGGTGCGAAAGACGGACGGTTGGAGTTCAAACTCGACCTGGCCGCCAACGACCAGTCGGGCGTATGGCAGATCCGCGCGCGCGAACTGGCGTCAGGACAAATCAGCAGCAGCCACATGCGCGTGAACACGCCGTGACGTTGCGCTACGAGGCCGATCCCGAGGACACGCCCGCGCCGGAAGAACCGTGACGAGTTCGGTTGAGGGTTGAGAGCGATTCGCGTCTCTGGAATCGCATAGGAGCATTTTCGCCCTTGCCCGGTGGTGGTAGCAGCCTACAATGCCGTCGAAACGACCGATGAACGCGACTAGGGCAACGAGGAAGATAGTGCAACACGGCCGGCGTTTTTTGCCTCGGTGAACGCCATGCGGTCTGCTCACCGTCCGGGCTACGCCCGCAGGGCGGTAGGCTGGCGGCAAACCAGCGCCGCCCGATGAGGCGGCCAGAATCAAAATTCCTATCCCTAAACCGGTGAACTGAATCAGATCTATGAACATCGTCTCTCGCGTTCAAACTGCTTGGCTGGCTTTCTTCTGCTTTGGGCTGCAGCCAGGCGTCGGCTCCGACCTGCCGGCCGTGACCGCTCTGGCTCGCAGGATAAACGGGGACCAGCACATCGCGAACAAGGTGCGCTGGACTGGGGGCCACTACCAGGTTCACGGGAACGTGTTGCTCGAAACCGGCGGCGAGCTGGTGCTGGAAGACGCGACGCTAGAGTTGATGAATACCTACGCCCGGCAGTTCAACATTTGCTGGCGGGGCGGGCGCTTGCGCACCACACGCGCCACCCTAGGCG
>JAOACV010000315.1 GCA_026417675.1 Verrucomicrobiia bacterium | reverse complement strand
GGATGAACTGATGGGTTTGGACCAAACGCCATCCGTAATACCAGAGCTGGTTGATGATCAATTCCTTGGCAATGTGCGGCCCGTGGTAGGGCAGCGTCTTGTCCTCCACCAACCCGTTGTCCACCAGCACCAGCGTGCCGCCGGGCTTAAGCATGTCTTTGATGGCGCTCATGAAACGCCCGCGCTCTTCGTCAGTGTCCAGCGCGTAGATGTTGTGATAAAGCGAACAAACGTAAACCAAGTCCACCTTCTTGCCGAGCGTGTAACCCTTGGGTGTTGCCTCGACCGCCTCGACGTTTTTCAGGCCGAATTCCCGCACGAGCCTCGCCACGTATTCGAGGTGCTGTTTGTTCGTATCAATCGCATAAACATAACCGGTGTCGCCGACAAGGTTGGCGAACTTGAAGGTGAAGTAACCCGGCCCGCTACCCAAGTCGGCGACCACGTCGCCTTTTTTCAGGCCCAGGACTTCCATCATCTTGCTGGTCTGTTCCCAACGTTCGCGGCGGGGGTTGTTGAAGAGGATGAAATCCTCCAGGAACCGGAACTTCGCTTCCGACTTGGGCGTCTTGCGATCCTTCCACTCCCGCAGATGATACTTGGACTTCAGGTAGTATTTCAGGGGTTCGAAGTCATTCTGGGCGAGGTGCTTATACCATTCGGCCGTTACCCGATCAGCCAGCATTTTCTGTTGATCGGCCTTCGAAGCGACCATGAACTCGCAAATCCACTCCAGCGCGGTGTATTCGCCGCCAAAGTTCTCGTTGGGAATGATCCGCTTGTAAATCTCAATCGCCTCGCGGGCGGGTTCGGGGCGTTTGTCGGTCAGGCAGTGCAGCAGCAGGTCGGCGGCTTTGATGCCACTTTCGGTGATGTCGAACGAGTCGAGGCTGCCTAGGTGGATGAGCGACGCCTTCGAGGTGACGCGGATGAAACGAGGCGGTCCTGAGCCGGCATCGGATTGTTGGGCCAACGTCGCGGGCGTGAGAACGGCGACAAGACAGAGGTTAAGGAGAGGGCGCAGTGTCATGGGGCAACGGATCGGTGGGGTGGTTTTGCGGAGGGTCGGATTTCACATCTTCAACCCGGCCTGCTGAACGATTTTTTGGAAATGCTCGTAGTTGGGGCGAACCCGGGAAACGGAATAAATCGGGAACAGTGGTTTGAGTTCTTCCGGCGTCCCGTCGTGGATCGTCACGGTGTTGGCACCGGCCATCAAGCCGTGGTATTGCCCGTCGTGGCCGATCTTCTCCAGCGCGCTGGTCGTCGGCATCAGGGTGTGCGGGTTCATAATTCTCAGCAGCGCCATGGTGTTGAGCGTGGTGTCCAGGTCGCCCATTGGCTCTTTGCTGAAATCCGAGTTTTCCGCCGGGATGAACGGGCTGCAACTCATCATCGAGAGGTTGAGTTTCTTGATCAACAGGAGGTCGTCCACGATGTCGTCGAGCGTCTGGCCCGGCAGCCCCACGATGTTGCCCGTGGACGCTGTGAAACCTTCCTGGATGATCCATTGAAGGCAGGTCAACCGGTGCTCCAGTTTGTCGAACGGTTTGATGTGGGCGTAGAGCTTCGGGTTGGAGGTCTCGAATTTCAGGATATAGCGGTCGCCTCCCGCCTTTCGGAGCCGGCGGTATTGCGCACGCGAGAGATTACCCAAGCACAGAATCACCAGCATGTCGGGGAATCGCTTCTTGACTTCCTCGACGCAGATCGCCACGTGCTCCACGAACGACTGCGCCGAGTTCTCGCCCGATTGCAGCAGCAGCACCCGCCGGCCGTTCTGGTAGATGTGCTCCACCAGCTTGATGAACAACGGCAGATCAATGATGTAGTGCTCGTAGGCGCGCTTGCGCCCCATATTGCAGTAACGGCATCCTTGGCGGCAGATGTTGGAGATCTCGATGACGCTTCGGACCTCCACCTTTCGGTCCGGAAAACAACGGTCGCGGCATTCGCGCGCGAGCGCAAAAAGCCTCTCTTGCTCGTCGCCTCTCAACAACAGGGCTTCCTTGAGCACCTCACGGCTGAAATCGCCAGCCCGCAGTGCGGCTATCACCTGAGCGGCGTTCGTTGCGTCTTTCATGGCGATTGGCATAGTCAAGCACTTTTCGCGTTCACGTCAAGTTACGACACAGAAGAACAATTCCTGCGACGGCCAAGAGCGTCCCGACAATATCCAGCGGGTAAATTCGCTCCTTCAGAAAAAAGGCGGCCAAAGGTAGCACAAAAAGCGGCTCTGTCGCGCCCAAAGTGCTCGCGGTGGCCACCTTGATATACTTGACCGCGACCAACGACAGCCAGAACCCGCCGAAGGTCACCACGCAGACCGAGCCAATGAAAAACAACAACAGCCGTGTGTCCTTCAACGGTTCCAGCCAGTCGCCCAACCGGCGGGTGGCCGCCCCGAAAAGAAACATCCCGGCCGTTCCCGCTGCCATGCGGATGAAGGTTTCGACCAGGGCCGAGGCCGATTTGAGCGCGGGCTTGGCGATGATCATGGAGGAAGACATCGCCAGCATGCAGAGCAGACCCAGCAAGATGCCGCGCATTCCGGTCCGCGCCTGAGCAGCCTCTTCAGCCCGGATTTTCGTCCAGAGCACCAAGGCAATCCCGCTCAGGGTGATGACGATGGCGCCGATGGCCTCCATGGAAAGTGTTTCGCCAAGGAAAATGAAGGCAAGAAACGCCGTCAGAATCTGCCCCATCATGAAATAGACGATCAGCACCTTCGGCCCCAAGTCCTGCAGCGCGGCGAAAAACAGCGTGTCGGCAACCGCGATGCCGATCACGCCGCTGAGGCACAACAGAAGCAGTTCCTTCGCAGACAGGCTGCCAAAACCGGCAAACAGCACGGCGGTGCCCAATAACACCAAGCTCACAACCCCCTTGCTCAGCGTCATCCCGAACGGCGAAACGCGCTCGCCAATGCGCTTGAAAAGGATCGAGCCGACAGCCCACGAGGCCGCCGACAGCAGGGCTGCTCCAGCCCCGATCACGGTTGGATCCATTACCAGCATAATGTCTTAGCGCGGCCAAGGCAGGAAAACGTCCTCCAATTGAACTCCCGTCCAACCGGCGCGGTGCAGTGTTCCTTCATATCGCTCATCAGTCAAGTGAAACCGTGTGAAGATCAAGACGGTCGCTCCGACGGCTGACGCAGGGTCATTCTTCAGTGAACTGTTCCCGCCCGGAGAGCATGAAACCGGCCACGACCATTGCCACCAGAAACGGCAGGACACTCAGACAGGTGCCGGCTTTTTGCAAGTTGCCGGCCGTCAACTTGAGAATTTGCTGGCCATGCACGCCTGTCGCGACGCCCAGACCGGCCAGCAGACCGCCCCAAGTGCCGGCAAGCATGACGGCTGCGCCAAAATGTCGCGCAAAACCGCTCCCGACCTCTGCCGGGGACATCAACTCCGTCCAAAGCAGCCCCATCTTCTTTACCCGCGGATAAAGCACCAACAGCAGCGGCGGTCCCAGCAGGAGGGACGTCACCGTGTTGTTGAGCGAAATCACGACGGCTAGGAAAGCGAACGGCACCAGTCCCACGAGGTCCAGCCCCCACGCAATAATCACCGCGCACGCCACCGACGCCGTGATCGCAACGACGGCGTAGGCGACCAGTTTGCGCCAGGAGTTCACGTTGGGCGTCGCGTCATCGCGCGCGACCAATCCGATGGCGCCCCAAAGCTTATATACGACAAAGCCGAGGTAAAAATTCCCGATGAATCCGAAGAAGGTCCCCAAGCCCAGCCCGCCGCCAAAAATGTCGCCGATGGTATTGCCGATGGCCGCCCCCCACGCACCCGCCGGGCCGAACATCAGACCAAACACCGGCGGCAAAGCGTTGGCCGGCCGCACCTCGGTCACGCCGGGGAAAATTGGGATGCCGGCTTTGAACGGGATCAGCACCGCCGCGTAGATGGCCGCGGCGAGCGCGGTGAGGATCACCATCCTCGTATGCCGCCACATGGAGATAGTTTCTTTCACAGCTTCAGCCTTGGCAAAATGCGCGCCGCTTCTACTAGAATCTTTTCAACCCTGCAATCATTCCGTAGCCGGCCACTCTCAACCCCGTCGCCAAGGCTAGGAGCAGGAAAGTCGCGCCCAGCACGAAGTAATCGGCCGGCTTGAACTGCGGATCGAGCCAGTAGGTTCGCGTTCGGCGCGCGCCAAACGCCTTCGATTCCAGCGCCATGCTGAAGATGTGCGTGTTGCGCATCGCCGATACGAACACCGGGATCAACAACGGAATATGGTTTCGAATGCGCTGGACCAGCCCGCCCGCGTCGAGGTCGTGCCCGCGGCTCTTCTGAGCCTCCACGAC
>JAOACV010000314.1 GCA_026417675.1 Verrucomicrobiia bacterium | reverse complement strand
GCGATTATCTGAGGCAAGGCAATCCCCAGGACGCGCCGGGCCATTTCCTCCAATGGCTGTGCGCGCGCCGGCGCGTGGTCGCCTGGCGCTGCGACGCGGAGGTTTTCGACATCGGCAATCGCGACGACTACGCGCGGGCGCAGGCCGAGTTTGACGCGGTTAAACAGGCTGCTTTTGGCATCACGCCGTGGGGAGGGTCGTGGTAAAGTTGCCCTTCGTGAAGCCGAGAGTTCTTCAAGCAGCCGCCGAGGCAACGAGGCGGAACGGCGTTGTCGCGCGAGCGCGGGACCGCCTCCTCACGTCGGCGGCTACGGTCGGTCTCCTTCTCGCCGCCGCTTTCGCCCAATCGCCTTCGGCTCATCGCATCGCCGCAATGCAAATCGCGCTGGACCGGCGGTGTTACTCGCCGGGTTGCATAGACGGCCGCGACGGCCCGCAGACGCGGGCCGNGTTGCGCGCGTGGCAGGTGGCGCACGATCTCCCGGTGACCGGCGTGTTTGACGAGGCGACGGCCGCGGCGCTGAAGCTGGACGTGCCAGCGTTCGTGACCTACGCGATCACCACGAACGATTTCGCGCGGCTGGGGCGCGCGCCGGAGAGTTGGCGGGAGCGGGCGGCGCAGGCCTCGCTGCCGTTCCAGACGATCCTCGAACTGGTCGCGGAAAAGTTCCACGCGAGCCAGCGGTTCATTCGAGAGCTGAACCCGCAGATTCCGTGGGAGACGCTCCGGTCGCCAGCCAGCGTGGTCGTGCCGAATGTCGAGGCGGCGGTGGAACTGCCCAAGGCCGACCAGGTGCGCATCAACCTGGCGCAGAAGTGGCTGACGGTCTATGACCGCGAGGGCAGGCTCTGCGCGTTCTTTCCCTGTTCCATCGGCAGTGACAAGATGAGGCGGCCGGTCGGCGACTTGCAGATTGTGGCGCTTGCGCCCAACCCAAATTACACGTTCGACCCGAAAGTATTTCCCGAATCGGCCGAGGCGCGGACGATCACCTCGAAGCTCATCATCCCGCCCGGCCCGAACAATCCGGTCGGGACGATGTGGCTGTCCATTGGGCGAGCGCCGGGCAGCGCGGGGCCGCCGTTGGGTGGCTACGGCATCCACGGCACGCCGAAGCCGGAGGAGATCGGCCGCACGGAGAGCCACGGTTGTTTCCGGCTCGCCAACTGGAATGTCGAGCGCCTGGGCCAGATGGTCGCCGTCGGCACGCCGGTGATTGTCGAAGAGCAATAGCAAGCCAAGGGCGGCCATCAGGTTTGGCGCGAAACTTGAGGCCGTCGGCCGATGGTCGGATGCTTTAGGACACGCTGTGAATCGTGGAATCAACCGCGCGTGGCAGCCCGAAGCCCACGCCTGCCACGCCTTTGGCCCGTAGTGCGATCACCGCCCCCTCGCGGCCTGTGTTTCGGCGCTCACATGTCCGCTTCGGCGATGCAGCGGTCGTAGAAGTCCAGGCAGCGGTCCTTTTGCGGACTGTCCATCCACGCCATGGCGGTGCGGGGGTGCTGGTTGAGCTGCCCGCTGATGACATAGGGTGGCAACGCGCCCCAATCCATTTCCTGGCGCAGCTTGACGAAACGCTCTTGAAGCAGTTTCCACACGGGCCGGAGGTTGAACTTCGGGTTGCGCAGGAAGCCCAGCAGCAACTCCATGCGGCAGTTGCCCGCGCCGCGGCCGAGGCCGCCCATGGTGGCGTCCACGCGGTTGGCGCCGTGGATGATGGCCTCGATGGTATTGGCGAAGGCCAGCTCCTGGTTGTTGTGGGCGTGGATGCCGACCTCCTTGCCGGTGCCTTCGAGGGCTTTCTTGTATTTCTTGACGAGCAGTTCGATTTGCTCGGTGTAGAGCGCGCCGTTGCTGTCCACGACGACGATGGTCGAGGCCGGCGTTTGGGCAAGCACTTCCAGAGCCTGGTCAATCTCGGCGTCCTTGACGGTGGAGATGGCCATCAGATTGCAAGTAGTCTCGTAGCCCTTGTCATGGGCGTCCTTGATCATGTCCACCGCCTCGGGGATTTGGTGGATGTAACAAGCGACGCGGATGACATCGAGGACGCTTTTCTCCTTGGGCAGGATGTCGGTGTGCCAGTCGGTCTTGCCGCCGGCGTCGGCCATGACGGAAAGCTTCAGCGGGGTCTTGTTCTCGCCGACGATGCGGCGGATGTCGTCCTCGTCGCAAAACTTCCAGTCGCCATACTTGTCGGGCGCGAAGCCCTTCTTGGACGCCTTGTAGCCGATCTCCATGTAATCCACGCCGGCCTCCACGCAGGTTTCGTAAACCGCGCGCACCAGATCGTCGTCGAACTGGTGGTCATTGATCAACCCGCCATCGCGGATGGTGCAGTCCAATACTTTGATTTGGGGCCGGTAGGTGACCCACGGCGCTGTCTCTTGTGTGCTCATGTTACATGGTCCGTTTTTGCAAGAATCAGGCGCCCCTTATAGCGGTTCGCCCGACACTGACGCCAGATTTTTCTTGTGCGCCTTTCGGGTCATCGGAAAAGGGCGCCCCGAATGCGGACTGGGGGAGCTGGCTTTGCAAATCTCGCGCCCGACCGAGCATGGCCACGAGGCGATCTGACAGGGCCGCCATCAGCCCGTTGGCCTCCATGGCGCCGGTCAACGGCTAGTAAGTGTGCGTGCTTTCTTCCTTCGCGACCGGCGTCCTGATCAGGTCGGAGGTGTATCGGGCTGTGGAGCGCGCGTCGGCCGCCTTCACGGCCTTGACCTTGATGGTCCACTGAATCGCCTGCTTCGGATTGAGTTGCGGATACGCGTCGAAGGTAATGATCCTGCCTTCCACGTGCCCCGGGGTTGCGCCCGTCACGGAGACCAATTCCATCTCCGGCGGGATCTCCATCACCGCCTTGATGTTGGTGTCAGGCGCCGACCCCTGATTGGTGATGGTGACGACGTATTCGGTCGTCTGGCCAATCTCGACGGGGTCCACCGTGTCAATCATCTGCAACAGCAGACCCGCGTAGCCGCGCCACCGCGTGTCGGCGGAGGCATGGACGCTCAACTCGCCCGCCGCGGCGGTCGCGTGATTGGTGAACGTTCCCGCAACCGGCGACGTCAACGCCAGCCGCAGGGTTTGATTCTCTCCCGGCCCGAGATTCGCCAACCGCCACGTGGCGGTGTTGCCAGCAACCGCGGCGCCCTCGGCCGACAGGATCCGATGGCCTTGCGGCACGGTGTCCGTCACCACGACGTCGGAGAGCGGAGCGTCGCCGGGGTTGGACACGACGATGTCGTAGGTTGCTTTTCTGTCAATGTATTGCTCTTTAGTGCCTGTCTTCTGGATCTGCAGAGCAGGTTGGGTCACCACCGTGGGCGCCTCGCCCGCCACTTTGCTGGCATTGGAAGACTCGGCAACAACCCGGTTGGTAAAGCTGCCGCGCCGGAGGGCCTTCAGCGTGACTGGAATCTGCCTGGACTTGCCCGGCTCAATATTCCCAACGTTGAAAGCCAGCGTGTTCTGGCCGGAGGTGTGGCTCATGCCGGCGGGGATGGCGTCGGTGACCACGACGTTTTCCACCGTGCTGCCGCCCGTGTTGCTCACGACAATGTCATAAGTGACATCCTGGCCGACCTGGGCCGTGGCGGGACCTGTCTTCTGAATGCCCATGACAGGGATGGCTCCGCGGTCCTGGAGGAAGAAATTGCTGCACGCTTTCGGGGTCACGCAACGGTAGTTCCGTTGGTTGGAGGTGAAGTCGAAAGCAAAAGCTGGAGCGGGTTCTCTGCCGAGCCAGACCACATTGCGCAGGCAGACGGGTTTGCCGTCCTTGCGCGAGGACATGAACGGCATCGTCGTGCCGACAGGGATGCTGATGTCGGCAATTTCGGCGGTGGCGGCGGCGCGGTAAAGGTCGTCGAGATTCCCCTGCCAGCCCCATTGCTGCAATATGGACGCAATGTCCGGCTTCAAGCGGTCGTCACGAAACAGGTTTCGCAAGTCCTCAGGCGTTGCCAGTGGGGGGGCAAAGCGCGTGGCGGGATTGCCGAGCCGGGTGGCGTAATGGATTTCTACTTCGGCCCCCTGGCAGCACAGCGTCACCAAGGCGGCCGCAAAACCAAGGCAGGCTGACATGCGTTTCATAAAGGTCATCCTCCAAAAAAACATGATGGAAGATCAGAAAATAGTTCATCCTCCGGCCGAGCGTGACGAAGAGGGCTGACAGGTTCGCTGTCAGCCCTCTCGCCATGCGGGTTGAGCAAACGCCTAGTAAGTGTGCGTGCTTTCTTCCTTCGCGACCGGCGTCCTGATCAGGTCGGAGGTGTAGTGGACCTTGGCGCGGGCGTCAGCCGCGCTGACGGCCTTGGCCCTGAT
>JAOACV010000313.1 GCA_026417675.1 Verrucomicrobiia bacterium | reverse complement strand
CGGTCAGGCTTCTGATACAACAACGTGGCGATGTAGCGTTCGCGCTCGGTCATGGTCTCAGCGGGCGGGTTTCAGGCTGATCTTCTGCTCGGTTGGCCTGCCGACGGACAGTTCAACTGTCCCCTTCTGACCCGACCAATTGTCCAGGTGCAGCACGATTCGTCGCGGCGGTGTGCGACGCGGGGGCTGGAGGCGCAGGCGCGCGCTCTTGCCGTCGGCAGCGACGCGCAGTTCCAGCGACAACCTGCCGAATTCGGTGGCGATATTGCGCAGGCGCGTCACGGCGCCGGGGCGCGTCCAAGTCGCGGGGAGCGCCTCGAACAGATGCAGTTCGTCGCCGCGCTCCAAGGCGAGCGCGTGCCGCGCGAGCCGGATGAACTCGGCGCTGGCCCAGTTGTGCGGCATGTCGCCGACCTTCTCGCTGCCCTGGCCGCGCGGCTTCTGCTCCTCGCGCCAACAGAGCAGGGGCGAGGCGTGGTTGCCGAACGCGTAGAGCGTGCGCGCAGNCTTGTCGCCGTCGCCAAGCCAGAGCCACGCGTGCGCGTAGAACGAGCCGAAGTAGCTCCAGAGGCCGTCTTTGAGCCAGCCCGTGTCGAACACGAGCCCCTCCTACTCCGCGGCGCGCAGCATCGCCATGTTGCCGCGCACGAGCGGATCGTCGGCCGCGAAAACCTTGCCCGGAAACACCGCGTGCAGGAACGCCCACTGCGCTTTTTGCACCGGCACCTTGTCCGCGTCGGTCATCCGAATGGGCAGGCAACGGTTGCCGTGCGCGTCGGCGCGCATATCGCGCTCGGCGGCGCGACGGAAGGTCTGGCAGAAGTCGTCGTATTCGCGCTGCCAATCGCCGGCGGTGGCCGTTTCGCCGAGCCAGCGCGCGGCCTCGGCTGCGGCCCGCATCCCGGCCATCGTCCAGTAAATGTTGGTGTATTCCGCCGTGGAACCGGCCAGCCCGCCGTCGCTGAAGCCGTCGGGAACCAGCCGCGCGTTAGGCGCATCGGCGGCGGGCATCGCGCGCATCTGGCGGATGAACGCAAAGCCGCGCTCGACCTTCGGCCAGACCGCGCGCAGCCATTTCTTGTCGCCGGTCAGCCGCGCGTGGCGTGTGACGGCCCAGAGCGCGATGCCGGTCTCCTTCCAATGGCCGTCAATCAGCATGAACGCGCCATCGTCTCGCTGGAAGCTCAGCAGGTATTCGATGCCGCGCCGCGCCTCGTCGAGTCGCCCCAGATAGGCGACCGACTCCATAATGAACGCGCCGTCCACGACCCACAGGCCGCGATAGCACGTCGGCCCGACTTGGAACGCCGGCAATCCTTTCTTAATTTCGCGCGCCTGGTAGATGTTGCGGATGCACGAGTCGAGCAGCGCCTGCACCGCCGCGTCGGGCACCTCGATGACGCCGTAGGGCAAGTCCGCCTTCCGCCAGAAACTCACCGCTGCGCGCCGCAACGACTCGGCGTGGGCCACATCGCGCGGGATGGCCGCCGCCTCGCGTCCGCGACCAATGCCGAACGCGAACGCGATCTCCCTTCGCGGCGGAATTGTCGTGTCCTTGAACTTCAACATGACCTTGTGGGGCGACCTCTCCGCGCTCTCAAACGGCTGCGCGCAAGTCACCGTCGTCTGTGCGCCGATGGTCACCCGCTTCCCGTCCTCCGCTGGCGCGATGGGATAGGCGCTCGCGATGGCGAGCGTCGGGACGATTCTTGCCTCAACTTGGCCTGTGTTTCGCGCGCGCACAATCAACACATCATGGCGCGGCGGCAGGTTCGTGAGCCGGTCGGTTCCGCAGTCAATCCGGGCCAGCGGCGCTTTGGGACTCCAGCCGGCCAACAGCAGTTCGTTTGCCGGCGCTTCGCCGGCGCGGAAGACCCAAAGCACATTCAGGATCGTGTTCTTGTCCGTTGCGCCCTTCGCCGCGGCGACTTCAATGTCAATCCAGCCGTCGCTGTTCTCATCGCGCGCGTCGAACCGAAAGACCTGCGGGACGTTCCGCCCGCCCGCGGCCACGGGATCAACGGTTTGGCTGGGCGCGCCTTCGACCTTGAGATCGAGGATGCGCTGGCCGGGTTTCTCGTGCCAAACCTCGCACAAGCCAATCGCCACCGTGTAATGTCCGCCTGTCGCCGCTTTGAAGCGATAATGAACCGGCTGTTTCCAGCCCAATGCAATGTTGCGAAACGCCGGGTCGGTGCCTTCGGGCGGCTTGGCCCAATCTGTCTGGCCCGTGTCTTCGCCGACTCGTTCAACGACAAAGCCCCTCTTTCGCGGTTCCGCGGCAGCGGGCGAGGTCGCAGCGACCGCAAAAGCTTCCTCGACGATCTCCACATCGCCGCTGCGTTTGATCGTGCGCACGATCGGCACGCGCGGCGAGAGCAGCTCCTGCCGGACCCAATCCGTCTGGCCGGCGACGGCCGTCGAGATGCGCGTGTTGAAGCCGCCGAGGCTGCCGGGATAGTCATAGAGCAAGGCTCCGTCCTTGCCGACGAGCGTCTTTTGCCAATCGTCCGGCAGACAGATCGAAGTCTGCCAGTCCGGCGGCGCGTAGCGGAAGTCCAGCGTCCAAGGATCGTCGCCAGTTGCCGATGTGAAGGCCGCGCTCGTGAACAGGATGAAGCAACAAATCCTCCTCATGGTCGTTTCATTCCGTCCATCGCCACTGTGCTCTTGCCGTCCACGCGCAGGAAGGACCCCGCGTCGCCGGGCTGGCGGCAGCCGTGGATGAAAGCGTCGCGCACGTCCCGGAAATGAACGACTGGCTGCGCGCCGGCCGGTTTTGCCGCGCGCCAGCCGAACAATTCGAGGTCTTCCACATCGTCGCACACCAGCGCGGGGCGCTCGTCGGGTCGGACGAGATCAAGGCGGACATTGCTGAAGCGCAGACCGCGCACATGGCGGCAGTAGAAACCATACGCGGGCAGCACGCCGAACATTTTGTATTCGGGATATTTTTCCGCCGCCTCCGGCACCTCGCGCTTCGGGTCGTGCTTGCCGCCGCCGGCGAAAGAGATGCGGATGTTCTCCAGCGCGATGTTCTCAGCGGGGAAGCCGGGCAGGCCGGTGATGGAACAGCCGACGTTGTTGGCGCCGACGGCCTGCACGCCGCTGATGCTGATGTTGCGCAGGCTGCCCATGCCGGGCTTCGGACCGTTCTCTTGAAACGGCCGCGCGCGGTTGCCGAGCCGGACGAAGACCGGGCAGGCCACGTCGCTCATGGTCACGTTGGCGACGCTGACGCGGTCGAAGCGTCCGCCGTCCACCAGTTCCAGCGCGATGCCGGCCAGCCGCGTGTCGTAGATCGCGCAGTTGCTCAACGCGATGTTCTCGAAGCCGCCGTTGGATTCGGTGCCAAGTTTGAACGCGTTGCAATGGCTGCTGAGAACGCAGTTGGCCACCACCACGTCCTTGCAGGGGCGGTCGGCGGTGCTCTTGAGAACGATGGCGTCGTCGCCGGAGCTGATGTCGCAGTTGGCGATGCGGACGCGATGGCAGCAGTCAATGTCAATGCCGTCGTTGTTCGCGTTGCAGCGGCTGCGCGCGCGGATGCCGTCCACGAGCACGTCGTCGCAGGCGAGGAAATGCTGCACCCACATCGGCGAGTCCTTCAGCGTGATGTCGCGCACCGACACGTCGCGGCAGGCGACGAAGCGGACGAGATACGGCCGCACCTTGTATGGTCCCTTGAACGCCGCACCCTGGCCGTCAATCGTGCCGCGACCGTGGATGGCGACGCCCTCCAGTTTCTCGCCGTAGATGAGGCTCTTGTCGGTGTAGTTGTCGGTGTAGGAGCGGAACGCCGGGACGGTCACCGGATAATCCTTCAGTTCCTTGCTGCCCAGCAACACCGCGCCCGCGTCGAGGTGGAGCGTAACCCGGCTCTTCATGAACAACGTGCCGCTCAGGTATGCGCCGGCTGGAAAGTAAACCGTGCCACCGCCGGCCTGCGCGCAGGCGTCAATCGCCTTCTGAATCGCCTGCGTGTCGAGCCGCGAACCGTTCCCCGTCACGCCAAAGTCGCGGACATTGAAGGTGCCGGGCTTTGCGGCGTCGCCGCCGGCCAAGACCACTCGCGGCGACAGGAGAAATCCGACGCTGCCCGCTTCAAGCAATCGTCGCAAGAACTGCCGGCGTGAATCCAGTCCGCGTGTCTGCATGGCAAACCTCCGAGTAACGGCGTCTTCAGCATTAACCGCAGCAATCTGTCGGTGCTGTCGCTGCGTGTTTAACCACCCCTGCATACCGTTTCAAGCCTTACCCGTTTGCCGCTCAAAACGTCGAGATGTCGCCGAAGGAGTCGGCAATCTCTTTGCGGTTGCCGCCGCTGGGCAGAAGCGGCAGGTCGCCTCCGGTTGTCACTTGCCCAACCAG
>JAOACV010000312.1 GCA_026417675.1 Verrucomicrobiia bacterium | reverse complement strand
AGATGTGTATAAGAGACAGCTTGAAATACTTCAGATACATCTCATTGACCGCGTTGAACTCCGCCGCGAACTGCTCCGGTGAGCAGTAGATGTGCGAGTCGTTCATGTTCAGCGATCGCACGCGCATCAGCCCGAACAGCTCGCCTGATTGCTCGTAACGGTAGCAGCAGCCGTATTCCGCCAGCCGCAACGGCATGTCGCGGTAGCTGCGCGGCTGCGCGGAGAAAATGCGGTGATGATGCGGGCAGTTCATCGCCTTGAGGTAGTAGCGGTCCGCCGGCGCATCCGGCGCCCCGGCTTCGCCCTTCTCCCTCAGTTCCATCGGGGGGAACATGCTGTCCGCGTAATATGGCAGGTGGCCAGAGGTCTGATACATGATTTCCCGCGCGATATGCGGTGTCTTGACGCGGACGTAGCCGGCTTGGAATTCGGTTTCCTTGGCGAGCTTTTCCAGTTCCTCGATGATGGCGCCGCCTGCGGGCAACCAGAGCGGCAGGCCGGGACCAACGTATTCGGTGTCGAGCGCGAACAGGCCCATTTCCATGCCGAGCTTGCGATGGTCGCGTTTCTTCGCTTCCTCCTGCATCTTCAACCACTCGTCGAGCTGGGCCTTGTTCTGGAACGCGACACCGTAGATGCGCTGGAGCTGAGGGTTGCGCGCGTCGCCTTTGTAGTAGGCGCTGGCCACGCTGGTGAGCTTGAACGCGCCGATGTTGCCGGTGCGCGGCACGTGAGGGCCGGCGCAGAGGTCGAGAAAGTCTCCGCTTCTGTAGTAGGTGATCGGCTCTCCCTCCGGGATGCTGCGGACGTTCTCCAGCTTGAACCGGCTCGGTTCCGGCCGTTCGGTGAGCGCCCCGAGCCGGCCGGTCTCCGCATCGCGCAACGCCTGCTCGCGCGTGACGGTGATCTTCTCGAAGAGGAGGTTCTCTTTGATGATTTTCTTCATCTCCGCCTCGATCTTTGGGAAATCGTCGGGCGTGATCCGATGTTTCAGGTCGAGGTCATAGTAATAGCCGTCCTCCACCGCCGGGCCGTAGGCCAGTTGGGCGTCGGGCCAGAGTTTGAGGATGGCGGTGGCCAGCACGTGCGCGCAGGAGTGCCGGATGCGCTCCAGTTCGCTCGCTTGCTGTCGTTCGTCAATGGTTTTGCGTTCTGCCATAGGAAACCGTGATTCGTGATTCGTAATTCGTAGCCGCCGACGTAAGGACGCGGAAATCGCTGGTGAAAATCCGGCCGCCTGCTCACGTCGGCGGCTATAACTCAGTCGAAATACTCGTCCGTTGGATCAAACGCCGGCGCGCCGACGACAATGGTCTTGAAATCGCCGTAGCCGCGGTGCCGCGTGCCGGCGGGGATGAACACCACCGTGCCGGGCCGCACGTCCACCGTCTGGCCGTCCAACTCCATCTTCCCATGCCCTTCGAGGATGTAATAGACCTCCGTGCAGTTCTTGTGATAGTGGAGCCGCGAATCGCGGATGTGGGTGACGTGCAGGTTGACGGCCGTCTGCCCGTCGGCGCGCGTCAGGATGCGCGTGGACGATCCGCACGGGCAAGGCACCGTCGGCGCCTCGCTCTGGTGACGAATTAGCCATCGGGGTTTCTTATCCGCGGGAGTTTCCATCTTCGGTTCGCGATGAGCGCTCCACGATCCGCGTTGCGGATGGTGGGCGTGACAGGACTTGAACCTGTGACCCCTACCATGTCAAGGTAGTGCTCTAGCCATCTGAGCTACACGCCCGCCAGAACCTCAACACGCCTCTGCACAGCCACGCTTCGGCTCAGGCAGCGCCGCGCACACTAAACGTCCCCGCCGCCCGCGTCAACGTTTTTGGCGCCCCATTTTTGCGCGCCATGCCGCCCCGGTTTCTTGTGTGTTTGGCTTGTCTTGCGGTTCCGCCGGCGATTTTCGGGTTGAATGAGTGGCGGGCGGCGGCGTCCAAGGGGCGCGTCGTAACACCAACCGGACGGCGCAACTGCTCGGACAGAAGCCTATGAAGACGAAATGCCGCTTGACACCGCAGGGCGCGCGGATTAGTTGTGCGCAGGTTTTTCTTGCGGGCGCCGACTAAGCAAAAGGAGCGTCAGTGGATTCCAACGCCAATTTGGGCGGTGTGCGCATGGTCATCGCGAAGGTGACGCATAGCTGCAATCTTCGCTGCGCCTACTGTTGCGCGGACGCGATCCCGTTGACGCAGCCGGGGGCGACGATGGCGATAGAAACGCACCGGAACGCGGCGCGGTTGCTGGCGGGACAAACCGAGTCGGAGGCTCTGCATTGGATTTTCCACGGCGGCGAGCCGATGCTGCTGCCGGCGGCGTGGTATGAGGAGGCGATTGAATTCCTGATAGGCGTGGCGGAAGCCAACCCGCGGCTTCAGCGGCTCGTGGTGGGGATGCAAAGCAATCTGACGCGCCTGACGCCGGAAATGCTGGCGCTGGTGAAGAAATACCGAATCCAGGTCGGCACAAGTCTCGATGGTCCGCCGCAGATCAGCGACCTTTACCGGCAGGCCGGCAAACGCGTGGAGGAGACCATTGAACTGATGACGCGCGAAGGCGCTCCGCCAGGCGTGATCGCGCAAATTCATCGCAACGCGATGTCGAACCTAGACGAGGTGATTGACTACTTCGACCGTAAGGGGTTCGCGGTGATGTTCAACCCGACCTGCCCGACGGGCCGCGGCGCGAATGTGGAGGGGCTGACAGGCGAGGAGTTGTTTGACGCGCGACGGCGTTTGCTGGAGCGCGCCGACCGCAGCGGCAACTTGAAACTTCTCGGCCCCGACTTGGTGCGACAACTCTGGTGGTTTGCCTCACAAACCCGGGACATGGGTGAGCGCACCTGCCACGATTACAACTGCGGCGGCGGCGTGACACTCATCGGCGTGGATCCCAACGGCGACCTCTGGCCCTGCGGACGGGCGAGCGACGCGGAGATGAGCCGGCTCGGCAACGTCAACGAGCCTGAGTCGCTGCGCAATTACCCGCGGGCGTTGATGAGGTTCCACGAGAAGGATGCGTGGTATGTGCGCTGTTTTGGCTGCGCTGCGCAGTTGATCTGCCTGTTTGGCTGCACGGCGTTCGACAAGGATTCGGTTCCCACGCGCGAGACGGACTGCCATGCGACGCTCTTGCTCTACCAATACCTGTGCGCGCATCCTGACCTGGCTCGGCGGATGGTGGAGCGTTTCCATGCGGAGATGACGAGGGTGCGCGAGGAGGTTGAGACCGGAAAGCTGCCACCGCCGTTTTTGAAGCTTCACACCGGCGCTCATCCGTGCGAGAATCGCAGCGTCGGTTGTGAGCCTGCGACCGTCGCCGGTCAGGAACTGACGGTTCGGTTCGGCGCGGACGCCAACGCCGCCATCGGCGGGCCGAACGGCGCCGCCGCGCCGCGCGAACCTGTGCGCCAAGCCGGCGAAGTGCGCCGCGACCGGCGCACGCGTGAAGCTGCCTTGACATCATGAAGCCGTCCTCGAAAACCAAACGAGCCACCAGCCGCGGCAAGACGGCGCGCGCTGGCAGCGTTTCAACTGTTGTGACAACCGCCGGGCCGGTCAAATGCGCCGACAAGGCCAGTCCGCGCCCGGCACAAATCCAAGAAAGGAGACATGTCATGATCCTGCGAAGCATTGACGGAAAGTTCTACCAAATACCGGACGTTGAGGCGGCGCAATACCTCATCCCGGCGGACAAGGTTCAGGAGACCCTGCGCGCCGCCGGCGCGTTCTGTCAGCAATCAGGGACAACCGGCTTGGTGCGGGCATATCACGGCCCGCCGCCGCCGCCGGGACCGGTGATCCCTGTGCCGAATCCGCTGGCGCTTATTTTCGGGCCGCCGCCGCCCCCGCCGGTTTACTACAATTACAACAACTATCGGAACTACTGGGGTGGCTGGTGAGCCAACCCTGTTGGAAGCACAGTAACACAAACAAGAAAGGAGCAATCATATGGCAATCCTTCGAAGCATGGATGGCCGTTTCTATCAAGTGCCGGATGAAGAGCTGGCGCAACACGTGATCCCCGCCGACAAACTCATCGAAACGATGCGCGCGGCCGGGTATTGCGTGCCCGCGACGGGCGTTCAGTCTGTGGCCCCCACAGCCGGCATGGTCATGGCGTATCATGGGCCTCCCGGTCCTCCCGGCCCTGGTCCTGGTCCGCATGGTCCGGGACCTGGCCCCGGCTTTGGCCCGCCGCTGCCGTTTTTCGGGCCGCCGGCACCGCCCCCGGTCTATTTCAACTATCAGGACTATCGGAATTTCTGGGGCGGTTGGTAAATCCATTCGCCAGCACGCCAGAATCAACGATACAAGA
>JAOACV010000311.1 GCA_026417675.1 Verrucomicrobiia bacterium | reverse complement strand
CGCGGGCGTGCAGTTGTTTGATCTCGGCGGGCACGGTGTAGCCGGGGCCGCCCGTGCCGGCGCGCGGCGAATGCGGGTCGGACTTCGTGTTGGGGTCGCCGCCTTGGATCATGAAGCCGGGGATGACGCGGTGGAAGGTCGTGCCGTTGTAAAAGCCCTGCCTGGCCAGCTTCTTGAAGTTGGCAACGGTCTTCGGCGCGTCTTGCTCGAAGAACTCGATGACGATCTTGCCGAACTTGGTGTCAATGACCGCGACTTCGTTGGGATTGGCTTGGGCGGACACGGGGGCCTCCGAGGTTTGGGGCGACGGCTGGCTGCAACCGGCCAGCAGCAGCGCGAGGCAGAACGATGTAAGGATGATTTTCATATCGCTTGAGCGCCCGGTCATTTAGCCGATTTCCCGTCCGCAGACCAGTCATTTCTCTATCGCTGTCGCGTTGTTTTCAAAAGTGGACCTTCGCGTTTCAGCAAAAGCGGACATGTCTTGCACCCTGGCTTGCAGCGTGGGCGCGCAGCCAAACGACCCGCCGTAGAAATCCAATGCCAGGCCCCCTTGGGACGACGCATCCGGCGTCGCGAAAGAGAAGAAGAGGCTGTGGGAGTCCACGTAGATCTCCAAGAGCAACTCAAAGCACCGACACGCTTCGGGCAGAAAGTCGAGGCATGCCCCTAGCCGAACGCGCTGCTAAAGATGGCTGCCGCGCCACGGCCGCGAGCAATCATCCCGCAGATTCAACAGCGGAAAAGCCACTGGCTGGACAATCCCTTTCCTAACAGCCCGGGGCGGGCTCATGCGGAGCGTGCGGACTACTTTGGCTACTCCAGCGCGATCTTGTCGCCCGCCTTGAGCGTGACGATCGCTTTTTTCCAAGTGGGGCGGCGGCCCAACGAGCCGCGCAGGCGCTTGACCTTGCCCTTGACGCGGATGGTGTTGACGCGCAGCACGGTGACTTTGAAGAGCTTCTGGACGGCCTGCTGGATCTCGATCTTGTTGGCGGCGGGGTCCACGGCCAGCGTGTATTGGTTGAGCTTCTCGCCCTGGGCGGTGCCCTTCTCCGTAACGCGCAACGTCTTGATGATCTGGTGCGGGTCCCTCATGACTTAGTCCTTGGCTAGGCGCTGCTGGATTTTTTCAAACGCCGGCTTGATGAAGACCAGCTTGTGGCAGCAGAGCACGTCGTAGACGTTAATTTCCGCCGCGCTGACCAGCGTGACATACGGCACGTTGCGGGAGGCCAGCATCAGGTTCCGGTCGGCCCCGTCGTGGACCAGCAGGATGCCACGGTCGCCGACCTTGAGGTTCTTGATGAGGCCGACGAATTCCTTGGTCTTGTTGCTCTTGAGCTTGATGTCGTCCACGAGCAACACGTCGCCGGCGGTGAGCCGGTCGCTCAGGGCCTTCTGCATGGCCAGCCGGCGGACTTTCCTGGGGGTGCGCAGCGACCAGTCGCGCGGTTTCGGGCCGAACACGACGCCGCCGCCGCGCCAGAGGGGACTTTGGAAGCTGCCGGCGCGCGCGCGCCCGGTGCCCTTCTGCCGCCACGGTTTCTTGCCGCTGCCGGCGACCTCGCCGAGGGTCTTGGTGGAGGCCGTGCCGCTGCGGCGGTTGGCCTGCAACGCCACGACGACGTCGTGGACGGCCTGCTTGCCGCGGTTGCCCTTGATGATGAAGTCGTCGGGCAGGTCGAACTCGCCCGCCGCGCCGCCTTCGCTGTTGAACACGGGGATCTTCATTTCGTGACTCGCGATTCGTAAAAGCTGAAACGTAATGCGTCAGGTCGTTACTTGCCGCCGGGCTTGGCGACGACGGCTTTCTTCTTTTTCTCGTCCTTGTGCACGGTGTAGTCGCGCTTCTGGGTGCCGTGTTTCTTGGAGGTGCGGACGATGACGTAGCCGCCGGTGGGACCGGGGACGGAGCCTTCGACCAACAGGATGTTCTCCTTCTCGCGGACCTGGATGACCTCCAAGTTTTGCGTGGTGACGCGGACATGGCCCATGTGGCCGGGCATGCGCTTGCCGCGCGCGACGGTGCCGGGGAAGCTGCGCATGCCGATGGCGCCGACGCGGCGATGCCAGCCCTTGGCACCGTGAGTTTCCTGGCCGCCGCCCATGCCGTGGCGGAACATGACGCCCTGGAAACCGCGGCCTTTGGAGGTGCCGATGACGTCCACCCATTGGCCTACCTCGAACAACGTCGCGCCGAGCACGTCGCCGACTTTGACCTCTTTGGAAAAGTCGCGGAACTCGCGGACGACGCGCCCGCCGTGGACGACGCCGTCCTTGACGATGTTGGCCTTGGCGAAGTGGCCGAGTTGCGCCTTGGTGAAGCGGTGTTGTTTCTGGTTGCCGAAGCCGAGCTGCACCGCGTTGTAGCCGTCCTTGCCGTCCTTGGTCTTGACCTGCAGCACCGTGCAGGGGCCGGCTTCTAGCACGGTCACGTCGCGCAGCGCGCCGCGCGGGTCATAGACCTGCGTCATTCCGAGTTTCTTGGCGATGAGTCCGAGGGGCCTGGTCGTGTGCGTTCAATCTTGATGGTGATGTCCACGCCGGCGGGCAGGTTGAGCTTTTTCAGCTCGTCCACGGTCTTGGCCGTCGGGTCAATGATCTCCAGCAGCCGCTTGTGGGTGCGCATCTCGAACTGCTCCATGGATTTCTTGTCAGCATGAACCGAGCGGTTCACCGAGTGCCGCCAGATTTCGGTTGGCAACGGGATCGGCCCGCTGACTTTGGAGCCGGTGCGCCGCGCGGTCTCGACGATCTCCGCCACGGAGGCGTCGAGCACGCGGTAATCGTAAGCTTTCAACCGGATTCGAACTCGTTGGGTTTGCGTCTCAGCCATAACTCAAAGAACAGGTTAACTGCGTCTGCGTTGCGTGAACTCGCCACGTTGTTCCAGAATCTCCCTCTGGATGTTGGAGGGCACCGGCTCGAAGTGGCTCGGCTCCATCGAGTAGCTCGCGCGGCCCTTCGACAACGACCGGATGTCGGTGGCGTAACCGAACAGTTCCGCCAGCGGCACGTGGGCGTGGACGACCACGACGTTCTCGCGCGGCTCGATGCTGTGGACGACGCCGCGGCGGCGGTTGATATCGCCGATCAGGTCGCCTTGGTAGTCCAGCGGCGTCGTCAGCTCGACCTTCATGATCGGCTCCAGGATGATCGGCGCGGCCTGACGGACGGCCTCCTTCAGCGCGAAGCTGCCGGCCAGCTCGAACGCGAGTTCGTTGGAGTCCACCTCATGATAGCTGCCGTCGAGGATGTCCACCTGCAGGTCCACGAGCGGGTAGCTCGCCAGCACGCCCGTCGCGCAGGCCTCCTTGACGCCGGCGATGACGGCGGGGATGTATTCCTTCGGGATGCGGCCGCCGGTGACCTTGTTCTCGACGACGATGCCTTTGCCGCGCTCGAGCGGTTTGACCTCAATGATCGCGTGGCCATATTGGCCGCGGCCGCCGGACTGGCGGATGAACTTGCCCTCGCCGCGCGCGGCCCGTGTGATAGCCTCGCGGTAGGCGATCTGCGGCTTGCCGGCATTGGCCTGCACGCCGAACTCGCGGAACATGCGGTCGCGGATGATTTCCAGATGCAGCTCGCCCATGCCGCTGATGATGGTCTGGGCGGTCTCCGGGTCGCTCTTGACCCGGAAGGTCGGATCTTCGTCGGAAAGCCGCTGCAACGCGACGCCCATCTTTTCCTGGTCAGCGCGGGTCTTCGGCTCGATGGCCATCGAGATGACCGGCTCCGGGAACGTCGGCGGCTCCAGCAAAATCTCGTAGCCCTCGTCGCAAAGCGTGTCGCCGGTGGTGGCGTTGCGCAGGCCGATGATGGCGCCGATGTCGCCGGAATAGACGCAATCAATCTCCTCGCGCTTGTCGGCCTGGATTTGCAGCAGGCGGCTGATGCGCTCGCTCTTGCCGGTGCGCGGGTTGTAAACCGTCTGGCCTTTCTCCAGCTTGCCGGCGTAACAGCGGAAGAACACAAGCCGGCCCACATAGGGGTCGCTCCAGAGCTTGAACGCCAGCGCGCAAAACTTCCCTCTGTCGTCGGGCTGGGTCCGCTTCTCCTGCTTGGTGTGCGGGTCCATGCCCTTGATGACGGGGATGTCGAGCGGCGAGGGCAGATAATCAATCACCGCGTCCACGAGCGGCTGAATGCCCTTTTTCCGGAACGCGCTGCCGCCGGCGACGGGGACGAACTTGTTGGCGATGGTCTGCCGCCGGATGGCCGCCTTGAGCTTCGCCACGGGCGGCTCCTTCTCCTCGAGGAAATAATGCGCGATCTCGTCGTCGAGATTGGCGATGGCCTCGATGAGGTTGCCCTTGGCCTGCCAAGCCATCTCGGAAAGTTCTTCGGGAATGTCGGTGACCTCGTAGACCTGTCTCTTATACACA
>JAOACV010000310.1 GCA_026417675.1 Verrucomicrobiia bacterium | reverse complement strand
ATGGCGTTCTTCAACTCCAGCCCGGCGTGATCGGCCCCGATTGCGATGCGGAGGGCCGACCGCGCGCCGGCGGATCGCTCGACGAACTTCAGCACGCTCGGCATGGCCGCGACGATGGCTTCGCGCACGCGCAGGTAGTTCTCCAACGGCTGGCCGATGGGGTCGGGGATGTCCTTCTGCGTTCGCGGCGCGCTGTCGTCGAACTCCCGCAACAGATACACCCGGTCGGCGGCTTCCGGGAAGTTCATGATCACCGAATCCACGTGGCTCTGGGCGAGGCCGAAAATGAAATCCGCCTCCGCCGCCAGCTCCGGCGTCAGACGCCGGCTGCGAAGCCCGCTGATGTCCACGCCAAGCTGGCGCATCGCCTCCACCGCGTGGGCGCTGGGCGGCTGCCCGTCGGCCGTGCCGAGACCCGCGGACATGACCCGTATCTCGTCGCGCCCAGCCAGCAAATGCCGCGCCCAGCCTTCAGCCATCGGGCTGCGGCAGACGTTGCCGGTGCAGACAAACAAGATCGTTTTCATTCCGCTGCAATCCGCTCGCGGCCGGGCCGATACCCGCCGGCCGTCTCGCGGAGGGTCGCCACTCTATCATTCCCCCAAGCGAGGTCAACAGCGGAGGACGGATGGGTTGAAGATTGCCGCGGGCGTCGCGGGTCGAGACGCCGCGCGAGCTAACGACGTCGGCCACGGCGGGCGAGGAGCAGGGGCCACGCCGCGGCGGCCAGCCACAGGGTGGCCGGTTCGGGGATGATAATGCTTTCGATCCAACTGCGGTTCGACGAGATGCGCGTGGCGTAGAAGCCAGTGGGGATGTCATAGGACTGGTTGGTGATGTAGGTCCAGTTGCCGGCGCTGCCATACCACAGGCCGCCCGCGTCGAAGATCGCGGCGCTGAAACCGTTGCCGCTGTTGGTGGTGTTGAAATTGCCGTCCACGGCGAAGTTGATGCCGGCCAGTTTCCACGTCTCCCCGTCCTTGATGAACAGCCCGCCGCCCGAATCGCCGACCGACAGGTCGCACTCGTTGACGCCGGCGCCGGCGTCGAATGTGGCGTAAAGCAACGAACCGTAACCGCCGTAGGAGAGGACCTCGGCCACTTCGTTCTCGCCCCACCGCCACAACCCGCTGCCGCTGCCCCACCGCCAGCCTTTCAATTCCCCGTCCACGACAACCTCCGCGCCGCGCAGGGTGCCGCGGCCAATGACCACGAACGATCGGCCGAGCTCGTCGCTGCGGCCATACAACGGCGCCCAGGTGGGAAAGGAGCCGTTGACCTGCCAGACGGCCAAGTCCACGCCGCCGGTGGTGTAGAGGGCGGTGGTGGTGTAGGAGACGCCGCCGAAGGTAAACACGTCTCCAACCTTGCCGTTTAGGTGCCGCGCCGTGATGAAGAAGTTGGACGCGATGGCGGTGCCGAGATAGGCGCTCTGCCACACCCCCTGCCATTGCCAGCCGCTGTTGGTCAGGCTGCCCGTCGGCGCGTTGGTGTTGAACGAGGGATCACCCGTGGAATAGAAGAGCACCGCCTCGCTGGATCGCGACCCGCCCATCAGCAACGCGGCCCCGAGAAAAAACATCACCAACGCGCGGAGCCGTTTTCGTGCGTAAGTCATGCCAGCCATTTCGTCACCTTGTTCGCCGCAGACTTCTACCGCAGTTCCCGCCCTTACGCAATAACCGGTGTTCACCCGGCCAGCCGGTCATCGTCTGAGCGCGCGCAGGCCCTTGAGGATGTCCAGCGCCCGCGTCAGCACCACGTCGGCGGGCTGTTCAACCTTGATGTTCCCGGTGTGGGGTTCCTCTTCGGATGCCGGCGCGGACTTGTTGTCGTCGGGGCCAAACACGCGGACCAGTTCGGCCTCGTTCACCCGCCGCCTGCTCACCTTCGGCTCCAGACTGGCGCGAAGGTTCTTCTGCGCATCGGGGCCGAGCACCAGCTTGCGTTCCTTCTCCAAATCTAGCTTCACCGGCACGTCCGGCTCAACGCCGCGCGGGAAAATCTTCCTGCCGTCGGGCAGAACAATCTGACTGACCGCCAGCGCCAGTTTGCGGCCGTCGCTCAGCGGGAGCTCGGCGCGCTCGCACGCTTCGCCCGCCGTGGTGTTGCCAACCACCGCGGCGCGCTGATGGTGGCTCAGCGTCGCCGCCAGCGCCTCCGCGCTGCCGAAGGTCTCGCGGTTGACCACCACGATCAACGGGGTGTCGGTGCAGGGGTTGTCGAAGGAAGCCGTGAACGTGCGCGGCGGACGGGTCGGACCTGCGAGGACAAACAGCTTCGCACCCTTCGCGAGGAACCTGCCGGCCACCTGCGCCGCGTCGGCAAAATCGCCGCCGCCCACGAACCGCAGGTCGAGGATGATGCCGTGGAGCTTATCGCGCGGGCGCGCCTTCATCTCCCCGTCGAGCGCCGCTGCTGTGTCCTTGCTGAGGCGGCCGAGGCGGATGTAGAGGATATCGTCGCCAAGCATCTCCGTCTTGGCGATCTCCGGCGTGATCGTCTTCCGGGCGGGTTTCGCCTCAACGATCTTCGCGCCCGCGCCGAGATGGTTGAGCACGCCCCGCACGGCCGCTGCGTTGACCTGCCGGTCGGCCAACGCTGACGGCTCCACATAATGCTCGCGCAGCACCGACACGACCGCCGACAGGTTGGTCATGTCCAGCGTCACCGGCGCAGCCGGTCTGGGCGCGCCTTCCTGCGCCAGCAGAACGCCCATCGCCGCCAACAAACTCGCGAGGATTCTCATTTGTTCTCCATAAACCTGAACGCGCGCCAGCCAATGTCCTTGCGGCAGTGCGCGCCGTCGAACTGGATGCGCGCCACCGCTTCGTAGGCGCGCTCGCGGGCCGCCTTCAAGTCGCGGCCCAGCGCGGTCACGCCGAGCACACGGCCGCCGCTGGTGACGATCGCGCCGTCCTGCCGTTTCGTGCCGGCGTGGAACACTTGCACGCCGTCAAGCTTCGCGGCGTCGTCGAGGCCGCGAATCACCTTGCCCTTGGGATAATCGCCCGGATAACCGCCCGACGCCATCACCACACAGACGGCCGCCTCGCTCCGGAAACGCAACGCGGTGTCCGCCAGCCGGCCGTCCACGACTGCCTCCACCGCCTCGAGCAGGTCGCTCTCCATGCGCATCATCAACACCTGAGTCTCCGGGTCGCCGAAGCGCGCGTTGAACTCCAGCACCCGCGGCCCATCCGGTGTCAGCATCAAGCCGGGGTAAATCAGACCGCGATACTCGATGCCGTCGGCCTGGCAGCCGCGCACGAACGGTTCGAGAATCTGCCGTTCGACAGTCTGCAACAACTCCGCCGTCGCCTGCGGCACCGGCGAGATCGTGCCCATGCCGCCCGTGTTCGGCCCGGTGTCGCCGTCGCCGACGCGCTTGTGGTCCTGCGACGACGGGAACGCGCGAAAACTCCGGCCGTCCACCAGCGCGTGAATGCTGATCTCATCGCCGGTCATGAATTCTTCAATCACCACGCGCTCGCCCGCGGCGCCGAAGGCCTTCTGTTCCATCATCAGGCGGATCGCCTGCGCTGCCTCTGTCGGTGTCTGGCAGACGAGGACGCCCTTGCCGAGCGCCAAGCCGTCGGCCTTGACCACGCACGGCCCGCCGAAGGACCGGGCGAACGCTTCCGCCGAGCGGCTGTCGCTGAACTGGCCGAATCGCGCCGTCGGAATGCCGTGGCGCGCCATGAACTGCTTGGCGAAAATCTTTGAACTCTCGAACCGCGCCGCCGACGCCGAAGGCCCGAAGATGCGCAGGCCGTGTTTCTGGAACAGGTCCACCACGCCCATCGCCAGCGGATTGTCCGGCCCGACCACCGTGAGGTCGGGCTTGACTTCCTGCGCCAACGCGTGCAGCCCCGGCAAATCCTCCGCGCCGACCGGCCGGCACTCCGCCACCTGCGCGATGCCGGCGTTGCCCGGCGCGGCGTAGAGCTTCGTCACACGCGGCGACTGGGCCAGTTTCCAAGCCAGCGCGTGTTCGCGGCCGCCGCCTCCGATGACCAAAACTTTCATGGGCGGCGCAGGATGCCAGACCTGTTCGGGGGTGTCAACGAGCCGCAAGCTCGCAGCTTTGATACAAAGTGCCGAACGAGGCAGCGGTGGTTGTTCAAGGACCGGCGATTTACAACCGCCGCAACCGCCGCGTTATGGACAGGGCCAGTGGCGGCCGCAAACCGCCAGTCCTTGGCGTATCAAGAAACGGCCTTCGGATAGCTGCCACTGGCAGATATCCGCCTCCCGGCTGCGGCCCATTTGCACGTGCCGGCTTCGGTTAGTATGAACGCGAGCGGCTCGGCGCGGATTGCCTGCGCGCCGAACACCTTGTAGATGATCTTGCGCCGGTGGTGGGACTCGACGGCGGAGTGGAGCAAAGA
>JAOACV010000030.1 GCA_026417675.1 Verrucomicrobiia bacterium | reverse complement strand
AGATGTGTATAAGAGACAGATGCCGATGCGCACGCGGCTTCATTCGTCGCCGCGTCACTCCAAGACGCGAAAACCATTATCAACAACCGCGTTACGGAGCGACACGGCTGCGGCTACTTCACCGACACGTCGAGACAGACGGCTTCCTTGGTGCTGCGGGCGAAGATGTGGCCGTTGCTGATGGCGGGGCTGTTCCAAACTTTCCCCGTGAGCGCCTGGCAGGTGGCGATTTCTTTGTAACCTTGTGGCGACGCCTCGACCAGCACCATGCGCCCGGTGTCGCTGAGAGCGAGCACCTTGTTGCCGTTGACCAGCAGCACGCCGCCAGGACCGAAACCGGCCTGCGCCCACTTTTCCTTGCCGGTGGCCATGTCCACGCACTTGAGCGCGCCGGTGCCGAATTCCTTGAAGCTGAACATGCCGTAGAGATGGTCTTGGTGATAGACGGGCGTGCTCCAGTGGCTGCAGATGACGTTGCCTTCGTTCCGCCAGATTTCTGTGGCGGTGAATTTCGCGCCCGCTTTAGCGATCTTGACGCCCGCCGAGCCGACGCCGTAGCCGGCCGAACAATAGACCCTGTCGCCCGCAACGACGGGGGACGCGGCAGTGGAAACCTTGAACGGGAACCCGTAGCGCCACAACTCCGCACCGGTCTCCGGCACGACCGACACGAGACCGGACTGCGTGAAGAAGATCACCTGCCGCTGGTCGAGGATGGTTGCGATGATCGGCGTGGCGTGTGTCATCTTGTCGTCCTGGCATTTCCAAGCCGCGCTGCCGTCCCTCTTGCGCAACGCCATCAAGCTGGCGCCCGGCGCGCCACAGTGGACGAAAATCAACTCGCCTTCGAGCAACGGCGACGCGGCGCTCTGCCAACGGATGTTTTGCGCGCCAAACTCCGCGCAAAGGTCTTTCTTCCACACCGCCTTGCCGGTGGTGAGGTCGAGGCAGTAGAGCGCCAGGTAAGCGGAGAGCACATACGCGTGGTCGCCGTCAATCGTCGGGGTCGAGCGCGGACCGTCGCCGCCGCGGTTGTCCTTCGTGCCGGTATCGCCGCCGCCGTCATATTTCGCCGGCCCCAGCGGCGTCGCCCACAGTTCCTTGCCCGTGTTCGCATCGAACGCGACGCAAAACTCCTGATCGCCGCTGCCGCCCGGCCGCCGGGCCAGCGTCAGCGCCTTGCCCTGCGCGACCGCGAACGAGCTAAACCCGCCGCCGGGCAGCGCGACTTTCCAAAGTAGTTTCGGCCCCCGCGGGGGCCAATTTTCCGCGATCTTCTCGGCGCAAATGCCATCGTGGTTGGCGCCGCGATACTGCGGCCAGTCCGCCGCCTGCACCAACGCGCAAGCCAGCAGTCCCAGGGCCGCCGCGCGCGTGATGGTCTTGGTCGTCGAGTTGCCAGAACAGAAGTTCTTCATTGTCATGTTTAATCGTTTCCGAGTTGGTGAGTTTGAAGCCTCACAGCGCCGGTTCGTCCGGCAGAAAAAACGCGCCGCGAAATAGCAGGTCGCCCGGCGGAAGTGAAGTCCGAAATGAGCAGAAAAATGGCCGCGGCAGGATTGTCTGGTCAAGCGGCGCGCGGAAGATGACATCGAAGCTCTGCCATTCGCCGGGCGCTTTGCTGGCGCGGCTGAAAGATCTCAGGCACGAGTTTGGCCCGTTCACAGCGACGAGACGTCGTTCTGTCACTGGCGCTTGCGTCGCGCTGCCTTTTGGCTTCTATTTCGGCGTGCAATGGTTTAGATGGTGTCGGCATGTCAGGCTTGCGCTTAATTACGGTTGGTTTCCTGTCGGTTTGGATGCTCTCCCCGGATGGCGTGTGCGCTGATCCAGCGGCCCCGCAGCCGCCCTCTGGGACGGACGAGAATTTCATCAAGGCCGTCGCGGCCTTGCCGCCGGAGGACCGGGCGGACCGCGTTCTGGAAAAGTTGAAGGAGCTCAACCCGGACTTTGACCTGAGATCGGCAGCACACGTGATTGAGGGTGGCAAGGTGACCGAGTTAAGTTTCTGCAGCGCGGGCGTGACCAATCTAGCGCCGGTGCGCGCCCTGGCGTCGCTTCAGCGGCTGGCCTGCAATGGCAAGGCAGGGAAACGCACGCTGGCCGACCTGTCGCCGCTGCGGGGCATGCCGCTGACGCGGCTGGAATGCAGCTACAGCTTGGTCAGCGATCTTGGCCCGCTGCGGGGCATGCCGCTGCGCTCGCTGATATGCGGGGACTCAAGAGTCAGCGATCTCTCGCCGTTGAAAGGCATGAAGCTGACGACGCTGGAAATCAACGGCGCGCCGGTGAAAGACCTCGCGCCGCTGAAGGGCATGCCGTTGACGGCGCTTAACTGCGGCTTGACGCAGGTCAGCGACCTCGCGCCGCTGAAGGGCATGCCGTTGGAAACGTTCCACTGCTACGGCACGCCCGTGAAGGATCTCGGTCCGTTGCACGGCATGCCGTTGCGCCAGCTCAACGTGGCGCATACGCAGATTAAGGACCTCGCGGCGCTGAAAGGCATGCCCCTGACCCATCTTTGGTGTTCCGGCACGGCGGTCAAGGATCTCTCACCCCTCAAAGGCATGCCGCTGAGTTCGCTTTGGTGCGATCAGACCCAGGTCAAGGACCTGGCGCCGCTGAAAGGCCTGCCGCTGCGCGAACTGCATTGCGAGGGCACGCCGCTGGCGGATTTGAGCCCGTTGAAAGATGTGCCGCTGGTCATCATTCATTGCGACACGAAATCGGGCGGCAATTTGGAAGTGCTGCGCGCGATCAAGACGCTCAAAACCATCAACGGCCGGCCTGCGGCAGCGTTTTGGAAATCACAAGGCAAGTAGCGCGTGACGGAACGAATCGTTTGCAATTTCAAGCATGGCTCGTAATAGTCAATCCATGTTAAGAGCGTTGTGCTTGCTCGGTGTGCTGGCGAGCGCCGCGATGGCGGCGTTTGGCCAGACGCCTACCATAGCATGGGACAAGGCCGCCGATCATGTCGGCCAGTTGTGCTCCGTCGAAGGGCAGGTGAAACTGATTCGCCCGACCCGCGAGTCATGCTCGCTGCATTTCTCCAAGGACGCCAAGTCCGACTTCACCGTCATTATCTATGCCACCAACGCCGAGCGCTGGACCAACAAGATCGAGACGCTGTATGCCGGCAAGCAAGTCTGCGTCACCGGCGTCATACGCCGGATCGCCGGCCGGCCGGAGATGGTGGTTTCCGATCCGTCGCAGATCACCGTCTTGGGTGACGCGCCGCCGGCCACGGCCGAGAAATCCGAGACAGCAGCCAAGACCGCCGCGGCGACAACCACCAATGTGGTCGAGACGCCGTCGCCGGAACCACCGCCGTTGCTGCCGCCGTTCTCGTGCGATGTGAAACGCTTCACCGGCGCGCGCCGCGGCACGGGCGGCGATTCGGCCTACGGCACGGCGTTCCGGCAACGCATCTACATCGAGTTGACACTGCAAAACACCACCACCCAGCCGGTCACCGACATCGAGTGGCAGTGGGTCGCCGTCGTCATGAGCGTCGGCAGCGCCTCCGATCAATATCTCCAAGGGTCGGAATCACAAATCGAGTTGAAACCGTTCGAGGCCAAGACGCTGCGTTCGGACGAAATTAAGATGGCGGGGATGACCAGCCTTCGCTACGGTCAGACCAGCGGCACGAAGTTTCGCGGCCACTACGTCCGGGTGTTTTACAAGGGCCACTGCGTTTTCAAGGAAGGCAGCTCGCCTGAGATCACGCAGGATGTCGAGGCCTACTTGGAGAAGCAGGAGCGGCTGAAACGTTCGTCCAAGAAAGGTTAGGCTTCGCAGCGTTTCTCGCCGCGTTGCCGATAGACCGCGCTTGCCGCGGATAGCGCCGCGCCCGTGTCAATCCGGCATCCGAAGTCGTTGAGAATGTTGCCGAGCGCGGCGAGGAACAACATCACGTTCTCCTCGCGCGAACTCTCGCCCATCAGCCCCACGCGCCACGTCTTGCCCTTCCACTCGCCCAGCCCGCCGCCGATCTCAATATTGTAACGCTGTAGCAGCCTTCTGCGCACCGTTGCGTCGTCCACGCCGGCGGGGATCGTCACGCTGTTGAGCTGCCAGAGCTGATGGCCCTCCTGCGAGGCGAGCTTCAACCCGATGGCTTCGAGGCCCGCTTTGAGCGCGTAATGATTTTGCTCGTGGCGCGCCCAGCGCTTTTCCAAACCTTCCTCCAACACCAGCCGCAGCGCCTCGCGCAGCGCGTAGTTCATCGTCACCGGCGCGGTGTGGTGATACACGCGGTCCTGGCCCCAGTAGCCCGCCAGCAGGTTTAAGTCCAGATACCAGCTTTGCGCTTTCGTCCGGCGCTTTGTCGCCTTCTCCAAGGCGCGCGCCCCGAACGTCACCGGCGCGAGTCCCGGCGGACAGCTCAGGCATTTCTGTGTGCCGCTGTAAGCCGCGTCCACCTGCCAGTCGTCCACGCGCACCGGGCAGCCGCCGAGCGACGTGACGCAATCCATCAGCAACAACGCGCCGTGGTCGTGGGCGATCCGGGCAATCTCCTCCATCGGCTGCCGCACGCCGGTCGAGGTCTCGGCGTGGACGATGCCGACCAGCTTCGGCGCCTTCATCTCCTTCAGTGCCGTCGCGACAGCCTCCGGCTCGATGATCCGGCCCCAAGGCGCCTGCACGGTGGCCACTTGCGCGCCGCAACGTTGCGCCACGTCGGTCATGCGCGCGCCGAAAACGCCGTTGACGCAGATCAGCACCTCGTCGCTTGGCTCGATGAGGTTCACGCAGCAGAACTCCATCCCCGCGCTGCCCGTGCCGCTGACGGGGAAGGTCGTGGCGTTCTTCGTCAGCATCACCTCGCGCAGCATCTGCTTCACTTCTTCCATCAACGCGACGAATTCCGGGTCCAGATGCCCGACCAGCGGCGCGCTCATGGCGCGATAAACGGCCGGCGGCACGTTGCTGGGGCCTGGCCCCAGCAGGATGCGCGGCGTGGGATTAAGTGGAGCGTATGTGGCAGTCATCGTCGTTGCAGCCTCCGGATCGTTGTTCACAGCGCCTCCGGCGCGCGGGGCGTCGAAGCGCCTATTCTAGCGACGGCGAGTAGTCCCGCATCAGGGCAATCATGGATTCCCAGATGTGGGATACGTCGTTGGACATGATCACCAGGTCGCGTTTGATGCCGTGGATGTCCTTGACGTGGCCTTTGAGGACGGCTTCGGGGTGGAAACCGAGTTTCTGGAACGCGCGCTTCGCGGCGATTTGGTTGTCCACGACCGACACGATCATTTTTTCCAAACCCAAGTCGAGGGCGAGCTTGACCAGTTCGTGCGCCAAGGCCGTGCCCAAACCTTTGTGCTGATAGGCGCGCGCGACGGCGACGCGCATTTCGCCGACGTGGACCGACCAGCCGTAGAGCGGGCGATGGAGCACGGCGTTGCCGACGATGCCCTTGTCGTCCTCGGCCACCAGCGGCAGCATGGTCTGGTAGTCAATCTGTCGGACGAACCGGTCGAGCCATTCGGGGCGCGTGACGTCGTCGCGCAGGAACATGCGGTCCTCCTCCGGCAGCGCGCGGAAAAACTCCAGCACGGCCGGGCCGTCCTTGGCGTCCATGGCCCGCACTTGCACCTGGCTGCCGTCACGGAGTCTGACCTTGATGGGATACGCTCGCAGATTCATGGCGTCTCCTGTTTCTTCTGGGCGAGCAGTTCGCGGCCGAAATCGTAGCCGCGCCGCAGCGCGCGCAAGTTGAGGTCTTGGGTGCCTTTCGGGACGGAGTCGAGCACGGCTTTCTCGACCGATTCGTAGCCGAGCAGGCCGCTGACGCCGGCGAAGAAGCCGACCATGACGATGTTCAGCACGAGCCGCCGGCCCATCTCTTCGGCCAGCCGCGTGGCGGGAATGCCAAAGGCCCGCGCGCCGGCGGGCAGCACCGGTAGCTTGGGAATCAGCTCGCTCTCGTAGAGCACCAGGCCTCCCGGTTTGAGCTGCGGCGTGAACTGCGTCGCCGCGTCCGGCGACATCAGCACCAACACGTCCGGCTGCTTGACGTAGGGATATCCGATCGGCTCGTCCGACACTATCACCTGCGCGCTGCACGCGCTGCCGCGCGCCTCCGGGCCGAACGCCTGGATGAGCGTGGCGTGCTTGCCGTCATAGATCGAGGCGGCCTTGCCGATGATCAGGCCGCAGAGGATCACGCCCTGCCCGCCGAGGCCGCCGATGCGAATTTCCGCCTTAGCCATGATGGACTCCGTAGGGCTGGTATTGGTCGCCGAAGTGCGCGGCAAAATGCTCGTTCATGGCATCCAGCCAGGTGGGCCGCTCGCGGTCCACGAACTTGCCGACCACGATCTCGCCTTGGAAGCTCAGGCCGACGTCCTTGGTGTTGGCGCCATGCCTGATCACGCTCTTCTCCTTGAAATACTTGAGCTGGTCCACACCGTCGCCAAGCTTGTTGCGGCGCGAGTAGAGCGTCGGGCAGGGCGCCAGCGCCTCGATGAAAACGAACCCTTTCTTGGCCAGCCCTTCCTTCATCGCGCGGGCGAGTTGTTTGACGTGATAGACCGTCCAGCGCGCCACATAGACGGCCCCGCAGGCGTCGGCGACGAACGGCAGGTTGAAGGAGTCCTCGAAATTGCCGAACGGCATGGTGGACACCGTCGCGCCCAGCGGCGTGGTCGGCGCGACCTGGCCGCCGGTCATGCCGTAGGTGTGGTTGTTCACGCAGACCACCATGATGTCCATGTTGCGCCGGGCGGCGTGGAAGAAGTGGTTGCCGCCGATGGCAAACAGGTCGCCATCGCCGGAATAAACCACCACCTTCAGCTCCGGGTTGGCCAGCTTCAGCCCCGTCGCAAACGGAATCGGCCGGCCGTGCGTAGTGTGGAACGAATCGAGGTTCATGTAGCCCGCCACCCGCCCCGTGCATCCGATGCCCGAGACGATGGCGACCTTATTCAGATCCAGACCGGACTCTTCCAAGCCGCGGATGAAACAGTTCACCGTCGTGCCGATGCCGCAGCCGGGGCACCAGATGTGCGGGATGCGCTCTTGGCGCAGGTAGGGCATGATCGGGTTCTGCATTTCAAGCCCTGGGGCGGGAGCGACGGCGCCTGCATCTTCCATCGCGCATGTTTCGGTGTCGCGACTTGCGTTACTCATCGGGCAAACTCCAGAATCCGGTCCAAGATTTCCTGCGGCTCGTGCACGGTGCCGCCGGCGTGGGGCACGGAGATCACGCGCGCCTTGCCGGCCGCGGCGCGCTCGACCTCTAACACCATCTGGCCCATATTGAGTTCCGGCACCACAAACGCTTTCACGCGCGACGCGAGTTGCTGGATCACGGAAACCGGGAACGGCCAGGTGATCACCAGCCGCAGGTGGCCTACCTTGAAACCCTGCTTGCGGGCCTCCTCGATTGCCGGCCCCGATACCCGCGAAGTGATGCCGAAGGACACCACCACGACCTCCGCGTCATCCAGATGCGCGCCGCGAACATCAATCAGCTTCTCGCGGTTGTTGCGGATCTTGCCCACCAGCCGCTCCATCATCCGCTTCTGCGCCGCCGCGTTCATCGCCGGGTAGCCGCGCTCGTCGTGCGTCAGTCCGGTGATGTGAATCCTATAACCGTCGCCCGCCTTGACCATCTCCGGCACTAGGTCGTCGCCGGCCGCGTAGGGCCGGTATTCGCCCGGCGGCTTGCGCGTCCAGCGGCGTTCGACGATCTCGATGGCCGACGCCTCGGGGATGACCACCCGCTCGGTCATGTGGCCCACCACCTCATCCATCATGAAGAACACCGGCACCCGGTAGAGCTCGGCGAGGTTGAACGCCTTGATCATCAGATCGAAACATTCCTGTGGCGAGTTCGGCGAGAGCGCGATCGGCTCGTAATCGCCGTGCGACCCCCACCGCGCCTGCATCATGTCCGCCTGCGCCGGCAGCGTCGGCAGCCCCGTGGATGGCCCGCCGCGTTGCACGTCCACAAACACGCACGGCGTCTCGGTGATCGCCGCGAGGCCAACATGCTCCATCATTAGCGACAAACCGGGGCCGGAGGTGACCGTCATCACCTTCCGGCCCGCCCAAGCCGCGCCGAGGATGGCGATGGAGGAGGCGATCTCGTCCTCCATCTGGATGAACACCCCGCCGATGAGCGGGATGCGTTGGGCGAACCGTTCCACCACTTCCGTGGACGGCGTGATCGGATAGCCGGCGACAAACCGGCAACCGGCTGCCAGCGCGCCTTCGCACGCAGCGTGGTCGCCGTCCATGAAATGATGGCCGGTGAGGACTCCCTTCGGGTCTGCTTTCGTGAGGTTCACAGATGAGATCAATGCAGGCGTTGAAGCAGGAGACTCACGCAGCCTTGGCCTCGGCGTGCCGGGCTTGGATGCGCTTCTCCAAGTCCTTCAGCCGCACGCCAAAAATGGCGAAATCCGGGCAATACAGCCCGCAGAGATCGCAGCCCGAACAATCCTCCGGCCGCACTAGGACGGGGTAATGGTAGCCTTTGGCGTTGAAATCCTTGGAGAACTCGATGCACTTGGAGGGACAGAAATCCAGACAATAGGAGCAGCCCTTGCACACTTCGGTCCGCACAAAAACTGTTCCGCGAGGCTGCTTCGCAGGAGTGTCAGCACTCATACAAGGTAAACCCAACGCACGTTGACTCGGCTCGGCGCGCGAAGAATGTGGACAACCACCTCCGGAAGTCAAGTCTGACGACGACCGCGACTTTATCGCGGTTCACCACCACATCTCTGTGTTTGCCAGCCAGCGGCGATACTCCCCCAAAAAGAAGAGCGCCCCCGCTCGCGCGAGACGATCTTCTGTTGAGAACAAAGATCCTTCGACTAGAACCGCAGTCCCGGCGTCGGCCTAGTGCCGGCTGCCGCGGTTGAAGTCGCGACCGCCCCGAAAACCGCCGCGGGGTCGCTCCTCGCGGGGACGGGCTTCGTTGACGGTGAGCCGACGGCCGTCGAGTTCAAAGCTGTTGAACTTGGCGATGGCGGCGTTGGCTTCTTCTTGGGATCCCATCGCGACGAACGCGAACCCGCGGGACTTGTTGGTGAACTTGTCCATGATGAGTTCGCACGAACTGACGTTGCCGGCCTGCTTGAACAGGTCGAGCAGTTCGCCTTCGGTGGTGTTAAACGACAGGTTGCCGACGAATAGCTTGGTAGCCATTTTTTTGTTTTTACTTTCTTGCGCGCTAGGAGAGCTTGCCGTGACTGTTCCCGACTCGTTCGGGTTTCGGATCGTCACCAGCGCAAAGGCTACCTGACAATCTACCATCTCACTGCGTAGGGCTACTGACTGCGAGCGGGGCAAGAATAGGCGGTTCCCGCCAAAAAGCAACTGTTTCATGTCGTTCAAAAGCTGCGGCATGTTGAGGTTGCCCTTGCCGGTATTGCAGGTGCCCCCACTCGATGACGACTTTACAGCGCATGTGGTCGATTGCTTGACAGACTGTTGATGACACTTTTTCGTGAAGACTTCCATCGGGAGCGGACAACTTTTCTCCGCCCCCGGCAGGACTTCCTCTGCGCCTCAATGCCGCAGGTTTTGAGCGATACCAAAAAAAATTCATTTCAGGTGTTGACAGGCATTGGCGAGGTCACTATAGTGCCGCGGCTTTCGGTAGAACAAAAGCCGCGAGCAAGACGATGACTGAAACAAACTGGCCTTGGATTTCCGACGCATAGACGCAAGCTCTGCGCCGCGCGTGAATGCGCGTTGATCCAAGGCCGACGGCAACGTCGGCCTTGTTCTTTGTCAAATGGTCGCGAGTGTGGTGGAGCGAGGTTCGCCGCCGGCAACGGCGGGCGGGCCAGTGGCCCACGGATTTGAACTGGGGGCATAGCTCAGCTGGGAGAGCGCCTGGTTTGCAACCAGGAGGTCACCGGTTCGACCCGGGTTGCCTCCACCATCAGCTACGAGCCGCATCGTGGGGGCGTGTAGCTCAGTTGGTTAGAGCATGCGCTTGATAAGCGCAGGGTCACTGGTTCGAATCCAGTCACGCCCACCATCCGATGGATGGCGGGCAGCGACCAGGATGGATTTTGTTGTTCAGCTCCGGCCAGCGCCGGGGCACGGGTTCTTTGAAAACGATATACTGGTAGTAGGGTAACAACTTCTGCTGAGTGATCTTTCTTCAGCGACGGCGCGTTCGCGCGACGGCGCAGGAGAGGGACACAGTATTTGTGATCAAGCTACTAAGGGCAAACGGTGAATGCCTTGGTGCCAAGAGGCGATGAAGGACGTGGTAGGCTGCGATAAGCTCCGGTGAGTGGCGAGCACGCTTTGACCCGGAGATCTCCGAATGGGGCAACCCGGCCGGGGTAATACCCGGCCATCGTCGGTTGAATTCATAGGCCGACGAAGCAACACCCGCTGAAGTGAAACATCTCAGTAAGCGGAGGAAAAGAAAAAGGAATTGATTCCGTCAGTAGTGGCGAGCGAACGCGGAAGAGCCTAAACCTACCTGACTTGTCAGGTGGGGGTAGCGGGACCGCGATGTGGCACCTGAAGCGTTAGACGAACGGCTTGGAACGGCCGGCCAGAGCGAGTGATAGCCTCGTAGTCGAAAACGCGGAGGGGCCTAGCGGTATCCCAAGTAGAGCGGTGCACGTGAAACGCTGCTTGAATCGGCCCGGACCACCGGGTAAGGCTAAATACTCCTTGGCGACCGATAGTGAACTAGTACCGCGAGGGAAAGGTGAAAAGAACCCCTTCGAGGGGAGTGAAATAGTACCTGCAACTGTTTGCCTACAAGGTTTCGGAGCCCCGCTCTTTCTGGGGCCAGAGAGGAGACCATGTTCTTTCCGTATGTGCTGAAGAGTCCGGTGGAGGACGCGATCCACGTCGGGTATTCGTCGGATCTCAAGCGGCGAATCCAAGAGCATCAGAGCTACCTGATGCATCGAGGATGGAAGCTGGTGTATTACGAGGCATATCTCGATGGGCACGATGCGCGAGTGCGCGAGAGAAAGCTCGAGCATTACGGCGCGTCGTCCGGACATCTGAAGGCACGGATCAAGAACAGTCT